>CAVBJB010000139.1:0-5742 GCA_963595625.1 Lachnospiraceae bacterium
TAATTGCAATTAATTTTCCCTTAGTAGAACATTCTTAATTCCCTCATTTTTAAGAATTTTTTTGAACAGCGCCGTAGGCGCTGTTTTTTTTTTAAGTTATCTAATCTCTATCTTTTTTATAAATTGAAATAATAATGGTTAATCCTAAAACCGCTGAAATTATGAACCCAAAGACACCTAAAAGTGGGATTCCAAAAATTAATGGTGGCATTTTAGCCATAACCAAAAGGGAGGAACCTATAGACATGGCTGCTATAATAATTGCATACACCAAACGGTTTCCTAAATTTTGAAGGGTTACACGCATCTCATCTAAACCCTCTACTTTATGTGTAATTTTAAAACGATCTGCTTTTATTTTATCGAGTAAAACGGAGAAATCACCTGGTAAGGAATGTAAACTCTCATAAAGCGTTCTAAAGTTTTTAACATTTCGATTAAATATTTCCTTAATCTCAAATTTCTTTTTGGCATATTTTAGAGCATAAGGTTTTATGCTGGTTACCACATTCATTTCGGGATCCAACTGTTTGCCCATCCCCTCAACTATAATGACACCTCTAAAAAGCAAATAAATAAACTCGGGTAATAAAACCCTGTTTTTTTGAATGATGGTCTTCATTTTTTCGATTATAACCGTAGCATTAATTTCATTAATCGCCGTATTATCCAAAATCTCAAAAATATCGTATATATCTTGTTCTAATATTTTTTCATCTTGTATTTCATAATAAAGAGCTAACCGTTTTATAGATCGTATTACACGTTTAGCGTCTTTAAAAATAAAATTGGTCATAATCTCCTCTAAAGCATCTCGCTCAGAGGGCATAATGGTTCCCATGGATCCAAAATCTATAAAACAAAACTGATGGTTAGGAAGTAAAAATACATTACCCGGATGTGGGTCGGCATGGAAAAAACCATGATCAAGGATTTGACGCAAATATAAATCCAAACCAATTTTATTAACATCCACAGGGTGTAAGCCATATTCCTTTATTTTTTCAACATCATTTACTTTGGCTCCAGAGATAAACTCCATGCACAAAATATTGTTGTTAGAATATTGCCTGTACGTTATAGGGACATGGATTTTAGACTCGTTTATAAAGTTTTTTCTAAATCGTTCAATGTTATTAAACTCGTTTAAAAAAGATAATTCTCTGTAAATATTACTCTCAAAAGCAGATACAACCTGTTTTAAATTCATTTGTTTGGCTACCTCGTATCTGTTCTCTAAAAGTCGCGCCAAATCTTTCATGATTAAAATATCCGATTCTATTATAGAATCTATATTTTCTCTCTTAACTTTTAAAACCACCCATTCTCCGGTAACTAATTGTGCTTTGTAAACCTGAGATATAGAGGCAGAAGCCAAAGGCACTTCATCTATATAAGCAAAACATTCGTCAAAATCAATGCCTAGTTCCACTTCCATTTTATGTTTTATACTCATAGGGATTGGTGGAACATCATCTTGCAAACGTTGTAATTCAAAAGTTAAATCTTTTGGTAACAAGTCTTCTCGGTTACTAAGCATTTGCCCCAGTTTTACATAGGTTGGACCTAGTTCTTCTAATGCTAATCGTATGCGGGTATAAAAACTTATATTTTCCTCATTAATTTTTATGCGAGAAATAAAATTATTCGGAAGGTATCTTTCTAGTTTACTTCTAGATATAAAGTCGTCTATACCGTATTTAGATAATACAGATATTACAGTACCAACGCGTTTAATTTTCTTAATACTTTCCATGAATATTTATTTTTAATAGAAAACTTATTTTGTAAGTATTTATTATATTGCAGCAAGGCTAAAAACAAATTTTAGCAAGAAATTTAACCTTAATAAAACAAAGAAAAATGAAGAAATTAACTCGAGTTTTTATTCTCGGATTAATGGGATTACAACCACTAAGTGTTACTTGGGCTCAAAAAAAGCCTTTGGATCACTCGGTTTATGATGCCTGGGAATCTTTAGGACAAAAAGAAATCTCTAAAAATGGGAATTGGGTTATGTATGGAGTAAGACCACAAGAAGGTGATCCTAACTTGTTTTTACAAGCCGTACATCAAAATAAATTAATAGAAATTAACAGAGCTTCAAACGGGGTCTTTACTTACAACGGCTCTTATGCTATAGGATTAATTAAACCTTTTTATAAAGATCAAAAATTAGTACAAGCTAAAAAACTTAAAAAAGAAAAATTAGCGAAAGACAGTTTGTTTATTGTAAACCTGGCTACAAACCAGTTAGAAAAACTGCCAAATGTAGCTACCTTTAAAACAGCCAAAAAAGTAGATCATATAGTAGCCATAGCTACAGAAATACAAAAGGATACGGCAAAAAAGGCAGCTAAACCTAATGATAAATTAAAAGATCTTTTAATTAAAAATCTAGAAACTGCTAAGGAAACTAAAATAAAAAACATCTTAGATTACAGCGTATCAACCAAAGGGAACTGGGTTGTATATACCGTAGAAGCTAATAAAAAAGATACGCTAGCACCTAAAGGTGTATTCTTAGTTAATACAAAAGATTTTAAAGTTACTCCGTTACATAACGAAAAAGGAACTTTTAAAAACTTTACTTTTGATGAGAACGATGCTTACATCTCATTTTACGGAACTCAAGACGATGAAAAGGCTTTAGTTAAACACCATAAACTTTATGTTGGGAATTTAAACACCCAAAAAATAGAAAAAGTAATTGACGGAAATTATGCAGGAGTACCTAAAAATTGGTATATCTCTGCAGATTATAACATGCAATTCTCTAAAAACGGAAAAGAACTGTTTTTAGGTGTGGCACCAATTCCAAAAGCAAAAGATACAGTTGCATTAAGTGTAGACCAAGCAGTAGTAGATATTTGGGGTTATAAAGACGATTATTTACAACCTATACAATTAAAAAATCTAGATAGAGAACTAAAGCGTTCGTACTTATCTATGTTGGATCTTTCGGATCTAAGTAAAATTAAAACCATTGCCTCATTAGAAATTCCAGAAGCAAGAATTCTTGATGAGGGAGACTCTCGTTACATCCTACTATCTACAGATGTAGGTAAACGTATCCCATCACAATGGTTAGCAGACACGCCTAAAACTTACTACATTTACGACAAGCAAACAGGAACTAAAACACAAATAGTGGCTGATTTATTTGGTAGAGTACAAACCTCTCCAAAAGGCAATTTTGTAGTTTACTTTAACAAACAAAACGGTCAATGGTTTAGTTACGATATTGCTAAAAAAGCAACAAGCGCATTAACCAAAAACCTAAAAGTATCTTTTACAGACGAGCTTAACGACGTTCCAGACAATCCAAACGCATACGGATTAGGATTTTTTAGTACAGACGACACTAAAGCCTATATTTACGACCGTTTCGATATTTGGGAGTTCGATTTAACACAGCAAAATGCGCCACGTCAAATCACAAACGGTTACGGTAGAGCCAATAAAATACGTTTCCGTATCCCACGTTTAAACAGCGAGTTTAAGTCTATCGATACGCAAGTATTGTTAACAAGTTTTAATGAGACAACCAAAGCAACAGGTTTATATAAACTGGCCGATACACGTTTACAAAACAATCCAGAATTAATCATTCAGGAGGATGTAAAAGGCTACCAAACCATCCAAAAAGCTGAGGAGGCAAATTATTACATTCTTACAAAAGAAAATGTAAAAGAGTCGCCAAACTTATATTTAACACAAAACCTAACACAACAAACACAGTTAACACAATTAAACCCACAACAAGCCAACTACAACTGGCAAACGGTTGAATTAGTAAACTGGAAAACAAATAAAGGCAACAAGTCCGAGGGATTATTATACAAACCCGAAGATTTTGACCCAAACAAAAAATACCCAATGATAGTGTACTTCTACGAAAAAAACAACGAAGAATTACACCGTTACGAGCAACCAGCTCCAACACCATCACGCCTAAATATTCCGTATTTCACATCAAACGGATACATCGTATTCGTTCCAGATATTTCTTACAAAGACGGACAGCCAGGTAAATCGGCAGAGGAGTACATCAACTCAGGAGTAAAACATTTAATAAAACAAAACAAATGGATTAACCCTGACAAAATCGGAATCCAAGGGCAATCATGGGGAGGGTATCAAGTAGCCCACCTAATCACACGCACCAACATGTATGCAGCGGCATGGGCAGGAGCACCCGTAGCTAACATGACATCAGCATACGGCGGAATCCGTTGGGGTAGTGGGATGACCCGCCAATTCCAGTACGAAAAAACACAATCCCGAATCGGTAAAACCCTTTGGGAAGACCTAGATTCGTACATCGAGAACTCACCAATATTCAAGTTCAACAAAGTACAAACGCCCGTGGCTATTATGCACAACGACCAAGACGGAGCCGTGCCATGGTACCAAGGAATCGAGATGTACACCGCCCTACGCCGCCTTAACAAGCCCGTATGGTTATTAAACTATAACGGCGACGACCACAACCTATTAAAACGTCAAAACCGTAAAGACATACAAATCAGAGAGCAACAATTCTTCGACTATTACCTAAAAGACGCACAAGCACCCGTATGGATGACCCGCGGCGTACCAGCCACACTTAAAGGTATAGACTGGGGATTAGACCTTACCGATGATAAAGTACAATAACACTAAAAAGGAGAACGCAAGTTTTCCTTTTTTTTATGGCGTTACGGCTACAAAAACTCCTGCGTCGTTTTTTACCCGTCGGGTCTTACGCCCTCGCTCTTTACCCTTCCAGTTCCTTACAGGATAAAGGAGCTCAAACAAGGCTTCAACCCCTAACGCGCTCCGCCAATAGTATAATATATGACATGATTTCTTATTAAAAAAATATTAATTTTTATATAACAATTTAAATTCTAGTGCGTTACATTAAAATCAATAACTAAAGAAGAAAAATTATGAAGTCAAAAATTTTAATTTTAACCCTAGCAATAGTCTCGTTACTATCTCATGTATCATGCAGCAGCGACGACGATAAATCCGTAAACATAAGCAACTCTTACGAGTACGACGGAGCTAAAACTCAAATCAATTGGGCAGGATATTACGAATCTACCGGTTCTGGATATTCCTTTGGACTAGCACCCGCAGCACCAACGGGCAATTTATCAAACGCAACAAATTTTTTCAGTTTCGATATTCCAGTAGAGCGATTAAACCAAACCCTAGATCTATCACAAAACCTAGACGGTGCAGATTGGTATTTTTACGGAACCTTCAGACACCAAAACTACACCTATTACATCAATGATTTAACTAATTCTTCAGAAAGCACCGACGATGTAACCGGAACAGACAATTGGATCAAAGTAACCAAAAACACCTCTGGACCGCATAACTTTACGGTTCAGTTTTCCATGACTGTAAATGGTAAAACGTTTAAAGGATCATATAAAGGCGATTTTAGAAAATACGAAGAATACAGTGACGTAGGAATAGGAAGCTAAACCAAATAAATAATACATAATAACAAGACACCGTAAAGATTAAATTCTTTACGGTGTTTTTTTTATAAAACTATATAGTGTAGATTTCCACTCCGTGACAAAAATACTCAACAAGAAATCCCTGTTTTGTAGAACTTATTATTATATTATTGTAAATTATAAAAGTAAAACACACGGATTACAAATCCGCGCGATCTGTCTAGAAGCCAACCGAAAATTAGTGAAAGCAGGCGAATTTCAATTGTTTAGAACCTCTAGT
>CAVBJB010000140.1:0-5714 GCA_963595625.1 Lachnospiraceae bacterium
ATTGATATGTTCTCTATTTTTAACAAAAAAAAATTTATTGCTGATTTTATACCGCCTGGATATGTTGATATACATTCTCATGTAATTCCGGGTATTGATGATGGAGCAAAAACTCTTGAGGACAGCACGTATTTATTGAAAACCTTACATCATTTAGGAGCAGAAAAATTATATGTAACCCCACATACCTCTGCACATATATGGCCTAATACACCCGAAATTATTCATGAAGGATTAAAGCGTTTAGAAGGGATTATCCCTGAAATAAATACCAATATGCAAATAAAAGCTGCGTCCGAATATTTATTAGACGACTCGTTGTTACAAATTTTAGAATCTGGTAAAGTTTTAACTTATAAAGACCAAAACATTTTAGTAGAGTTTTCTTACTTAAATGTACCGATGAATTATCAACAGATTTTTTTTGAAATTCAATTGAAGGGTTATACCCCCGTGTTGGCCCACCCTGAACGTTATAGTTATTTTACGAATCATCCAGAGGTATTTAAGGAATTAAAAAAAACAGGGGTTAAATTGCAACTTAATCTTTTATCCTTGGTTGGATACTATGGTCCTGAGGCTCAAAAAATGGCGGAAACTTTACTTAAGTTAAATTTATATGATTTTACGGGTACAGATTTACACCATAAACAACATTGTAAAGCTTTAGCAGAGCCTATAAAGGTTAAGACCACTCAAAATTTAAAAAATATAATGGGAAACAATGCTGTGTTGTTTTAAATAAAAAAAAGGATGCTTAGGCATCCTTTTTTAGTTTATTCAGTATTTTAGTATACCATTTTTGAGGCATAATCTCATCGGTATATCCGTAATTGTAGTATTTGTATCTATAGTAAGGATCTTTAGCGGTAACATCGTTAATTACAATTGACATGTTTTTTAGCTTTTTGTCGTTGTATAAACTGTAAGGTAAAAATAACATATCTTTATCCAGATAGTTTGCTCTTACAACATAAATAAAAGCATCCGCATATTGAGCCGTTAACTGGGTATCAGCAACTAAATGCATGGGCGAATTGTCCACAATAATTACATCAAAATCTTGTTTAAGCTGCTGGAACATAGTATCCAGTTTTTCACTTAACAACAATTCCGCAGGATTAGGCGGAATAGGCCCAGAGGGCATTACATAAAAATTATCGTACCCTTCAATTTTATGAATAAAAGTATCCAAACTGGATTGTTTAGATGTTAAATAGTTTGTAACCCCACTATTTTTTGTAGGTAAGTATTTATGTATTTTAGGGTTTCTGATATCTAATCCCACCAATACTACACGTTGACCTGTTAAGGCCATATTGGCTGCTATGTTTGCAGAGATAAACGTTTTACCCTCTTTAGGAATAGAAGACGTAATGAAAATGGTTTGACCTATCTCGTCCTTTTTTATAGGCAACATAAAATTAAGATTGGATCTTAAGATTCGGATTGCCTCTGCAATAATGGAAGAGTTGGAAACAATTTCAAAATTTTCTCCTGATAGATTGGAAGGTATTTCCCCTACAATTGGGACATTGATAATTTTTTCGACATCCCTACGCCCTTTTACTTTGTTATCGAGCATTTTTATAGCGTATAAAATAGCTATAGGCAATGCTATCCCTAACACTAAAGCCACTAAGTATAAAATACCTTTATTAGGTGTTGTAGGCATACGGTCTGACGCTGCACTATCTACTACTTTAGCATTTGGCGAAGTTACCGCTAAAGATATAGCTGTTTCTTCGCGCTTTTGTAAAAGGTACAAATACAATTGCTCTTTAATGTTTTGCTGTCGTCCTAATTTTTTTGCACTTCTTTCCAATACAGGAACTTGATCTATTTTGGAATTGTATAGGTTGTTTTGCGAACGCATACTAACGAGTTGATGCTGGTAATTTTTATATAATTGCACCAAGCTTTGTACGATGGATTGATGTAAATTGTCTAATTTATCCTCAATCTGTAAAACTCCCACATGTTTAGGACCAGCGTCAACCAACAAACGTTTTCTGTCTAAAGCTAAAGTATTGTAAGACGTTATTAATGCACTTGTATTGGTATTAAGAGAGATAATATTTTCTGGCAAAACACTGTAATCGTTATTTTTTTTAACGAAGTCTTGCATGGTCTCAATTATTTTTAATTGAGTATCAATCTCTAGCTCTTTAATTTGAAAAGAATTTGCACCGTTTGAAACGATATAGGCTTCGTTATCTAGGTTTGTTATATGGTTTTGACGTTTAAAATTTTCTGTAGTTTTTTCTACATCTTCTAATTCTTCAGCAATGATGTTGATTCTTTCTTGAATAAATTTAGACGTATTTTCAAAAACGGCATTTTTATCTAAAATAACATCGTTGTTATAGACTTGGATGAGAGCATTTAAAAAATCCTCGGACTTAGGTTTTATAGACCCAACAAAACTTAACTCTAGGGTATTTGTGTTTTTATTGGGCTTTGTGATTTTTAATCTATTATAATAATTATCAACCACTTGCTCTATAGGCGTATAACGAACTACAATCTCATACGGTTTTTTTATATAATTGGAGTAATTATGCGTTTTAGTAAAAACCAATTCGCCTTGAGGTAAGGCGATGCTTTGTCCAAAAGAAAATTTGCCAATTAATTCATCAGATTCTGTATAGGCATTATAGTACTGCTCGTCAATCCCCTTAATCTTTAAGCTAAAAATTTTTGAGTTTGCACTATCTTTTAAAGATTTTATGTGTAATTTAAACGGTCTAGTCTCGTATACTTCTTTGTTTTTTAAATTCCCAGGAATGATGTAATATACATTTAAGCCTAAAGAATTAATGGTGTTTCTGATAATTGCTCTGGAATGTATAATTTCCATTTCATTATCTAAATTAACATTTATATTGGAAACCGAACTTAAATCTGAAAAAACCGCTTTTGTAGGATCAATGGCACCGCTACGCTGATTATCTTTAATCATAATAGTGGCAAACGAACGGTACTCTGGTACGCTGTATCTTAGAAAGAAATAAGCAGAAATAAGAGAAACAATAATGCCTAATAGTAACCAACGCCAGTTAGATAAGAAATAAAAGAATAGTTCTTTAATTTCTGTAAAAGATGAAAATTTAAAGCCTGTTTCTGTTGTAATATTTTGTTCTTCTTGCATGCTATCTGGTAATAATCACAATGGTACTAATTAATAAGGAAATAATTGCAAGTGATGAAGAAACACTCTGTCCAAATTTAGAACTGTTAAGTTTTACCCTATTGGGCTCCACGTAAACTACGTCGTTTTGTTTTATATAATAGTACGGTTGATTTATGATGTTTTGATCGGTAAGATCCACCGTATAAATTTGGGCCTGACCGTTTTCTTCGCGTATGAGTTTAATATTTTGTCTCTTACCATGAACGGCTAAGTCCCCGGCGTTTGCAATAGCATCAAATATACTAACTCGCTCACTGATGTTGTTAAAAGATCCTGGCCTGTTGACTTCCCCTAATACAGAATATTTAAAATTAGCAATACGAACAATTACCGACGGATTTTTAATGAAATCTTTTAAAATATCCTTAATATGAGCAACTGCCTCTACAGTTGTAAGACCAGCGACTTTTACAGGACCTAGCTTAGGAATTTCAACATTACCCTCCGTGTTTACCAAATAAGTCATTAATAGGGTTCCTGATTCCCCGGAACCAGCAACCGTATTAGATGAAATATTGTAGCGTCTTAAATTATAAGGTTCAGCCACTTCAGGATTGTCTGATGAAATCACTATTTGTAGGATGTCGTCTGACTTTATTGTCGTTTTACTTTGATTAACTTGTGTAGAATCGGTAGAATTGTTAATTAAATACACCATCTTTTTTCTTGAAGCACAAGAAATTAAAGCAAGGGAACAAAGTATTAAAAGTATTATTTTTTTCATTTATTGGTTTTATCTAATGCTACATATTTAGAATTTAAACTAATAAATTCTCTAACGATAATTTTAAGTTGAGCTACCATTTTATCATTAGATAAGGTTTTGGTAGCGGTATATAAGTCATTTAGATCTTTATTTATTTTATTTAAATCTTCAATAGTATCAATAGCTATAGTGATTTTACTATTGTAAGTTTCTATGGAGTGATTAGCATCTATGAGTAATTCCTCATAAAGTTTTTCTCCAGGTCTAAGTCCAATGATATTTGTCTTGATATCAACTTCAGGCTCTAATCCGGCCAATCTAATCATTTTATGAGCCAAATCAATAATGCGTACAGGTTCGCCCATATCAAATAAAAATATTTCTCCCCCTTTGCCCATAGCAGCCGCCTCTAAAACCAACTGACAAGCTTCCGAAATAGTCATGAAATAACGAATGATATCTGGATGGGTAATGGTTATTGGTCCACCCTCGTCAATTTGTTTTTTAAAAAGGGGTACAACAGAACCGTTAGAGCCTAAAACATTCCCAAATCTGGTGGTTATAAATTTAGTATTTATATTAGTTTTAGTTGATAAGGATTGAATATATTTTTCGGCCACACGCTTAGAAGCTCCCATAACATTAGAAGGTCTTACGGCTTTATCCGTAGATACCATAACAAAGTTGTCTACCTTAAACTGTATGGAAAGGTCTGCAATATTTTTAGTACCAAATACATTGGTTTGAATGGCTTGTAGAGGATTTTCTTCCATTAGAGGTACGTGTTTATATGCTGCTGCATGATACACTTGTTTTGGATTGTATTGCATAAATATACTTTCCATTACCTCTCTGTCTCTAATATCTGCAATTAAAGATGTAACTTCAACTTTATAATCGTTGTTACAAACCTCGAGAGTTAAAGCGTGTAAAGGACTTTCGGCAAAGTCTACACATATAATTTGCTTGGGTTTGTACTTTAATACTTGCCTCACAATTTCAGAACCAATAGACCCCGCAGCTCCTGTAATTAAAATTACTTGTTCGAAAAGGTTTTTTGAAATTGCAGATTTATCTAACTCAATTGCATCTCTTTCTAATAAATCCGTAATTTCAAAGTTTTTAATGGAAGGTTTAGCATCAAAATTAGCAAGATCATTCATTGTAGTTGCCGAAAAAACTTTGAAATTGTATTTTAAACAGTCGTTAAGAATTTCGATTTTTTCAGCCGAAGGTAATGAGTTTTCAGGAATAATAAGTGTATCCGCTTTTAATGAACGTAACATAACATGCATTTGTTTTTTCATTAAACGCACCGGTTTTTTCATTAAAAAAGTACCGTTTCTGTTTTCGTAAAGGGATTTAGACACAAAACCCACAATTTTATAATTTGAATTAATGTCTGAATTAATGGATTGTGCAATTCGGACCGAATCACTCCCAACGCCGTAAATAACTACTTTTAATTTTTTATCTAGCTTTTTACTTTCCAGATAATATTCAAATATTTTTTTTACAAAAATTCTATATACTAATAAACATACATAGTTTAATACCGTAGCATAAAACAACATAAGGTTACTAAATATTATAGATCCAGTAATTTGACTGTATGAAATATTGAAAAATAATAAAACACTAAAAGATAAAGTTAAGGCAAGAATCAAATTCACCGCATCCTCAAATGTGGTATGCCTAATTACACCGGTATAGGTTTTATTGAAATAGAAAGAACCTGCAATAACCAAAAAGTACATGGTTAATGCAAGCAATAATTTACCGTTAAAATCAATAGTAATTGCTACTACACTAAAC
>CAVBJB010000141.1:0-5706 GCA_963595625.1 Lachnospiraceae bacterium
TCGTTTTCTCCTAAAGGCGATTTAACTTGGTTACAAATGAAACGCGACGGGTACGAAGCCGATAAAAACGATATAATCGTTCGTCATAACGGGATCGACATGAACCTTACAGCAAATTGGGACGGAACGGTATCAAGTTATAAATGGGCAGCAGACGGATCTAAAATATATTTTGTAGCACCAATTAAAGGGGCTGAGCATTTATTTGAAGTTTCTTTCCCCGGAAACAAAAAAATGCTTCCGGTAGTAAAACAAATTACAAACGGTAAATTCGACGTTACCAGCATTGTAGACATTGTAGACCACACCGTTTACGTAACAAGAACTGATTTTAACCACGCGGCTGAAGTTTACGCCTACGATTTAAAAGCAAAAACCTGGAAACAAATCACTAAAGTAAATAACGAAACTTACTCAAAAATTGATTTAGTATCCTCACAAGAACGTTGGGTAAAAACAACGGATGGTAAACAAATGTTAGTGCACGTAATTTTACCTCCTAACTTTGACCCTAACAAAAAATACCCAACCCTTTTATATTGCCAAGGAGGGCCACAATCGGCATTATCTTATTTTTACTCCTTCCGTTGGAACTTCCAAGTAATGGCATCACAAGGTTACATTATTGTAGCTCCAAACCGCCGCGGTATGCCAGGACACGGGGTTGAGTGGAACGAGCAAATCTCTAAAGATTGGGGAGGTCAAGTAATGAACGATTACCTTGCGGCTATTGATGACGTTGCTAAAGAAAACTATGTAGACAAAGAGCGCCTAGGTGCTGTAGGTGCAAGTTACGGAGGCTACTCTGTTTACTACCTTGCGGGAATTCACCAAAACAGATTCAAGACCTTTATTTCGCACTGCGGGGTATTTAACCTAGAGTCTATGTACGGAACAACCGAGGAGGTTTTCTTTAACAACTGGGACGCAGGTGGAGCATATTGGGACAAAAACAACGCTGCGGCACAAAAAACATACGCACAATTTAACCCTAAAAATTTAGTAGCTAATTGGAACACGCCAATCTTGGTTTTCCATGGCGGAATCGATTTTAGAGTGCCAATTGGACAAGGTCAAGAAGCCTTTCAAGCAGCACAACTACAAGGCATAAAATCTAGATTTGTGTACCTACCAGACGAGAATCACTGGGTATTAAAACCACAAAACTCGTTAATTTGGCAAGGCGAATTTTACAAATGGCTTAAAGAAACTCTATAATACAAACATAAAAACTCGGCTTATTGGTCGAGTTTTTTTTGTTTTGGGCGTTCCGGTTTACGTAAATTAAAAATTTACAAAACCGTCGCGTCTTTCGCTCTATCTTTTATAATTGGCCTAAGCTACGCTCAGCCAATTATAAAAGGATGCCGCTACAACCGCTAACGCGCTGCGCCTAAAACTTAACTTACGGCGCAGCGCGTTAGGGATTGCGCAATTGTTGGAGCTCTTTAACGCAATAAAATGGAGTTAAAAGCGACTTGCAAAAGCCCGACGCCCCCTCATTAAAAAGGGGGCGTAACGCTAAAAAATTAATTTTTATTTACTTTAACATTACTTTTTATTAGCATTTGTATGGTTTTTTTTGCTCGTTGTTGTTTTATTTATAAATTTACAAATCAAGATTGTAAAAAAAACTCAACTCACTTATAATGAAATTAAATATCAAACCATTGTTTTTAGCATCAGCTCTATTTTTTGGAGTGGCTACTACAAGCGTTTACGCGCAAGACAATTTAGTGAACTCTTTAAAATTAAACGCAAGCGAAAAAAGTAAGGAAGCGTTTACATTTACAGATGTCATTAATTTAGAAAATACATCGATTAAAAATCAAGGTTCATCTGGTACGTGTTGGTCTTATTCTGCAAACTCGTTTTTAGAGTCAGAAATGATCAGAATGGGAAAAAAACCGGTTGAATTATCTCAGATTTTTTCGGCTAGAAATGCTTATTTAGAAAAAGCGCGTATGTATGTGCGTATGCATGGTGCGGTTGCTCTTGGTGAGGGTGGTCAGTTTCATGACGTAATTAATATGTATCGTAAATACGGCGCGGTTCCGCAAAGTGTTTATACAGGTTTAAACTACGGTACAGATAAAAATAAATTCTCTGAAATGAGCGCTGTTTTAGACGGTATGCTTGCTGCTATTATTAAAAATCCAAACGGTAAATTAACACCAAACTGGGAAAAAGCATATGCTGCTGTTTTAGATTCGTATTTAGGAGAAGTGCCTAAAAAATTTAAACACAACGGTAAAGAGTACACGCCAGAAACGTTTGCTAAAGAAGTGGTTGGAATTAACCCAGACGATTATATTGAAATCTCGTCTTTTATGGAGTACCCATACTACTCTAAATTTACATTATTAGTGCCAGACAACTGGGCGTTTGACCAAGTGTATAACGTTAAAGTAAACGAGTTAACTGAGACTATTGATGCTGCTTTAAAAGGTGGTTATACTGTTGCTTGGGCTGGAGACGTGTCTGAAAAGACATTTAGCTGGAAAAATGGTGTAGCTTTTGTTGCTGAAAAAGAATTTGATGCAATGAGCGCTGAGGAGAAAAAAGAGTTATTTAATGGTCCTAAAAAAGAGGCCGTTGTAACTGAGCAGATGCGTCAAGAAGCTTTTGACAACTACACAACGCAAGACGATCACGGTATGCACATTGTAGGTTTAGCTAAAGACCAAACAGGTAAAGAGTATTACATTATTAAAAACTCTTGGGGTGCAACTAACGATTACAAAGGATATATGTACATGACTAAGGAGTACGTAAAATATAAAACAACAGCTATTATGTTACATAAAAAAGCTGTTCCTGCAACACTTGCTAAAAAATTAAAATTATAATATTAAGCGCCCTTTTTTAAGGGCGCTTTTTTTATAGGGTTATTTGTACCTTTGTAAAATGAATAAGAGCACTTTAAAAAATATTCCGTTTAAAATTATATTAACCTACGTGTTTATGCTGACTATCATCATATTTTCCGGTTGGAAATTATATGATGAAAATGCTTTATTTTTTAAAATTGATGCAAATAAAACCTACGATGAATCCCAATTAACTACATTAAGTGGTCTTCAGCATAAAATATCGAAGGTAGAACGTTTTGCTCGTAATACCATTTACTCAAACAATCCAAATGATATTGTAGATTTAAATTTAAAGATTGATACTTTGGTTAGTGAAATTAATTTAACTAAGGATCAACTTAAAAATTTTGACGAAATAGTATTGTTGGATACCGTTACAAATCTTTTAAAACAAAAATCAAGCAATGTAGCCTCTTTACAAAATTTACGTTCTAAACAAGAAACAGAACAAGATGTAAATTATGCTATATTAAACCTACAGCAATTAGAGGAACATTACCGTAAATTAAAAATTGAAGATTTTGTTAAGGATCCTAATCGATTGGGTAACTACGAACGTGGAGTGATTAACAAGTTTGTAGATTACCTAAATCAAAATATCCCGGATGATAGTACCAATACGATTAGCCAAAGAAAAATGGACTCTATTTTAGTAAGTTCTAAAAATTTATTGAATAAAGTTAAGATAAGTAACGAGGCTAAACGTGAGGCTTATGAGGCTGAAGAGAAAAAACTCCTGCAGAATGAAAAAGCCATTTCAGAAAAAATTCAACGAATTTTTATTACTGTTGAGGAGGCTATTATCAACAAAAACTATTTAACGCGTAAATTAAAAGAGGAAAGTTTTAAAGAGGTAAACAATCAAATCTCTATTTATGCCTTAATTGCTTTATGTATTAGCGCTTTTTTTATGGTTTTAAATGTATTAGATTATTTAAAAACCCAACGTTATAAACGAGAATTAGAAAAGGCAAATGATACTGCCAACTATCTTTTAAAAAGTAGAGAACAATTAATTTCGACTGTATCGCATGATTTAAAATCACCTATAGCGGCAATAAGCGGATATGGCGAAATTTTAAGTAAAACAAATTTAAACCCTAAACAAGCATATTATATAGATAACATTGTTAAGTCGTCGGATTATCTAGCTAATTTAGCCAACGATTTGGCAGCTTTAACGTTGATAGAAGCTGGTAAAATTAAATTAGAAAATTCTCCTTTTAGTTTAAATCAATTATTAAAAGATACGGCTTCTAACATACAATCCATCTATCCTAACAAACCAATAGAGTTGGTGTTTAAATTAGATCCAAAATTAGATAAATCCATCTCGACGGATCCCTACAGAATTAGACAAATTGCCACTAACTTAATTGGAAATGCTTATAAATTTACTTCCCAAGGATCTATAACCATTGCAAGTAAACTTGAAGATAACTTAACAGCTAGTTTTTATATTCAGGATACAGGTATAGGGATTAAAAAAGAAAACTTAGACAATGTATTTAAAGAATTTACCCAAGCCGATGATAGTATTGAAAAACGTTTTGGCGGAACAGGTTTAGGATTAACCATTTCTAAAAAAATAGCTGAGATATTAGGAGGTTCTATTAAACTTACAAGTATTTATGGTGAAGGAAGTACATTTACCGTTTTTTTTAAATTTAATGAATATATGGATAGTACGAAACCTATCCAATCAAATGAAGAAAATTATTCGCTTAAAGGGTATAAAGCCTTGTTAGTAGATGATGATGATCAGGTTTTAAAACTATTGAAAGAGATTTTATTGAAAGAAGAATTGATTGTTAAAACCTTTACTAACGTAGATGATGCTTGTAAGGCTATTGTTAATTTTATGCCCGACATTGTTCTAACTGATATTCAAATGCCATATAAAACGGGATTTGATTTAGTAGATCATATTAAAAATAACAGTCATATTAAACATATACCAGTTGTAGCGTTAACCGGAAATACGGATGCAGAAAAAAACAAATATCAATTGGCAGGGTTTAATGCACTTTTAAGTAAACCATTTAGCATAAGTGCTATTCATAAAACCATTAACAGCCTGCTTAAAGATCCATCAACTTTTATTTTAAACAACAAGCATTTAGATGGAAATACAAATGCTTATAATCTAAAAAGTATATCTGAATTTTTAAACAATGACGATAGATTGATTAAAGAATTTCTTACTAAATCCAAACAAAACAACGATTTATACATTGCGGATTTAAAGAAATTATTAGAAAGTAAAAATTATGAAGGAATTAAAATTTTAGCTCATAAAATGGCTTCAATCTTTAAACAGCTAGAGCACAAAGAAATTACACAACTTTTAAATCAATTAGAAAATCAAACGGAAAATTTAAATCTTAAAACTCAAATCTTAGATCTAGAAAACAAAATTTCCATTTTCTTTAAAGAAATTATTAAATAAAAATACGGGATAGCTATAAGTCTATCCCGTATTCTTTTAATTTATTATATAAAGTTTTGCGTGTAATGTTTAAAAGTTCAGCCGCTTTAGTTTTATTATTATCTGTATCTCTAAGTGCCTGTAAAATCTGTTCCTTCTCTGAGTCTTTTAAAGAATAAGAATTTTTAACTGCATGAATAGAATGGTGAGATTTAGATTCTATTGGGTTTGTAATTTCCAGTGGTAAATCTATCACTTTAATAATATTAGCTTGTGCTAAAAGCGTAGCTTTTTTTATTACATTTTGCAACTCTCTTAGATTACCCGGCCAATTGTATTTATAAATCAATTGTATAACCTCAGGAGCAAAACCAATCACATTTTTATGAAGTTGAGCATTAACTT
>CAVBJB010000142.1:0-5701 GCA_963595625.1 Lachnospiraceae bacterium
AAGAGGTATTGAGGTTGGTGCAGATGTGATCATGAAAGGAACTCGCGTTGACGGAATTTACGATTCTGATCCAGAAAAAAATCCAGACGCAGTTAAGTTTGACTACATCTCTTTTACAGATGTATTAGACAAAGGATTAAATGTAATGGACACTACAGCCTTTACATTAAGTCAAGAAAACAAATTACCAATATTAGTTTTTGATATGAACAAAGAGGGTAACCTTTTAAAAGTTTGTAACGGAGAAAACATTGGAACAGTTGTAAATATATAATTTTACTATATACTATAAATATTTAGCAAAATGACTGAAGAAATAAATTTTGTATTAGATAGCGCTAAAGAATCAATGATTGGTACTATCAACCACTTAGAGAAAGAATTTTTAAATATACGTGCTGGTAAAGCATCTCCACAAATGTTAGGTGGTGTTTTTGTAGATTACTACGGTGCACAAACTCCATTATCTCAAGTAGCTAATATCAACGCAGCAGACGCTCGTACCTTAACAGTTACTCCATGGGAAAAAAGCATGATTACGCCTATTGAAAAAGCAATTTTAATTGCAAACTTAGGATTAAACCCAATGAACAACGGGGAGTCAATCATCATTAACATACCTGCTTTAACTGAGGAGCGTCGTCGTGACTTAGTGAAACAAGCAAAAGCAGAAGCTGAAGATGCTAAAATTGGTGTACGTAACGCACGTAAAGATGCAAACAACGACATTAAAAAGTTAGAAAAAGAAGGTACATCTGAGGACATTTGTAAAGGAGCTGAAGAGGACGTTCAAAAACTAACAGACACATTTATTAAAAAGATTGAAGAACTGCTTGCTGTAAAAGAAGCAGAAATCATGAAAGTATAACGAACTTAATCCCGTAACCATATGTTGCGGGATTTTTTTTATCCTAGCGTTTCGCGGCTAAAAAGCCGCGCCGCGCTTTACGCTATATCTTTTGTAAAAATTTCGGATAAAATCCTCAATTTATACAAAAGGATGCCGCTGCAATCGCTAACGCAACAAGCATTAAATCCGCACTTAATATTGAATAACAAAAAAAATAAAACCCAAACGGTTTAAATTACGCCCCTTTGCATTAGGGATGGGAGCAATTGTTTGAGCTCCTTTAAAACAAAATGAAATGGCGTTTTAAAGAGCGAGTGCGTACAGCCCGACGCGCCCATTAAAAGGCGCGGAATGCCCAAAAAATTTAAAATAAAAAAATCCCAAACCTTATACGTTCGGGATTTTTAATGTTTATAAGTCATGGGAAAACTTGTATATATTTTATAACGTCATTCAAAATTTATTATTCTTTTATTTGCAAAAAATTAACAATTTATACCCTTGTCTCTTTTTTATAATTAACTTAAAGCTATTGTTTTTAAAAGATGCATTATTTTTAAGCTTTAACAGCAATATAAACGCTTGTGTAAAATAATAGTTGTGCTTTGTTTTTGGTTAATATTTATATTTTAGCGGTTTAAAATGACATTTTATATATAAAATGACGCTGAATTTGATTACATTTGCAAGCATTTTAAGTTTAAAATTAGCTTCCCTATTGGGTTAGGAAAGATATAAATAAAATCACTCAGAAATGAAACACACTAAAATTAAAGACCTTCTAGCGGGTTCTAATCTTTTACAAGAAGTTAACGTAAAAGGATGGGTAAGAACATTTAGAAACAAACAATTTATAGCGCTTAACGACGGATCTACTATAAATAATATTCAGTGTGTAGTTGACTTTGAAAATACACCGGAAGATATATTAAAACGTATTACTACAGGTGCAGCTGTGTCTGTTTTTGGTACGTTAGTAGAAAGTAAAGGTAGCGGACAAAATTACGAAGTCCAAGCTACTAAAGTTGAAATTTTAGGAGACTCTGATGCGGAGAAATACCCAATGCAGCCTAAAAAACACTCGTTAGAGTTTTTACGTGAGAATGCGCATTTACGTATTCGTACCAATATGTTTGGAGCGATTATGCGTGTACGCTCTACACTAGCATTTGCTGTGCACCAATATTTTCAGGAAAAAGGGTTTGCATATGTAAACACACCTATTATTACAGGTAGTGATGCTGAGGGAGCGGGTGAAATGTTCCAGGTTACTTCTTTACCTCTTGATGGTTCTGCACCACGTAATGAGGACGGAAGTATTAACTACAAAGAAGACTTTTTTGGTAAGCATACTAACTTAACAGTTTCTGGACAATTAGAGGGAGAAACGTATGCTATGGCTTTAGGTCAAGTGTATACTTTTGGACCAACGTTCCGTGCAGAAAATTCAAACACTTCTCGTCACTTAGCTGAGTTCTGGATGATTGAGCCAGAGGTTGCATTTAATGATTTAGATGCTAACATGGATTTAGCTGAAGATTTTATTAAATATGTAATTAAATACACGGTTGATAAGTGTGGGGATGATTTAAAATTCTTAGAAGCTAGATTATTAGAAGAAGAAAAATCTAAACCAGCTGCTGAGCGATCTGAAATGAGTTTGTTAGAGAAATTAAACTTTGTTTTAGAGAACAACTTTAAACGAGTATCGTATACAGAGGCTATTGATATTTTAAAAGCTTCGACTCCAAATAAAAAGAAAAAATTCCAGTATTTAATTGAGGAATGGGGTGCAGATTTACAGTCTGAACACGAGCGTTTCTTGGTTGAAAAACATTTTAAATGTCCGGTAATTTTATTTGATTATCCAGCTAAGATTAAAGCTTTTTACATGCGTTTAAACGAGGACGGAAAAACAGTTCGTGCTATGGATATTTTATTCCCTGGCATTGGAGAAATTGTAGGAGGATCTCAACGTGAGGAACGTTACGACGTTTTAGTTGAAAAAATGCAAGCTTTAGGAATTGACGAGCAAGAGTTATACTGGTATTTAGATACTCGTAGATTTGGATCGGCAGTACACTCAGGTTTTGGATTAGGTTTTGAGCGTTTAGTGTTATTTGTTACAGGTATGACAAATATTAGAGACGTAATCCCTTTCCCACGTACGCCGCAAAACGCTGAGTTCTAAAATTTTAAAAATCACAGCAAACATAATACCAAAAGTTTCAAGTATCGAGTTTTTATAGTAACTTTATACTTGAAACTTTTTTTTATTTATACTCACTAGATTACTATGTTAAAGCAAAATTTACAACTAAAATTATCTCAGAAACTTTCTCCTCAACAGATTCAATTAATGAAATTGATCCAGTTGCCCACTATGGCTTTTGAGCAGCGCTTGAAAGAAGAGTTAGTTGAAAATCCAGCTTTAGAGGTAGGAAAAGAAGAAAGCCAACAAGACGAATACGAATCTGACAACTACGATGATTACGAGGAAGACTACGATAACCAATCCATAGAAGCAGATGAAATTAACATTGACGAGTATTTAAGCGATGATGAAACGCCAGAATATAAGTTACAATCTAACAATTACAGCGACGATGACGAAGAACGTGAAATTCCGTTTGCAGCTGCTGTAAGTTTTCATCAGGATCTTTTAAACCAATTGAACACTTTTATTTTAAGCGAAGACGATAGAGCTATTGCGGAATTTTTAGTGGGTAGTATAGATGATATGGGGTATATACGCCGTAATACTCAGGACCTTGTGGACGATTTAGCATTTACTCAAGCTATTTATACAGATGAGGATCATGTAAATAGAGTATTGCACATCATCCATCAATTAGATCCAGCGGGTGTTGGTGCTCGAGATTTACAAGAATGTTTGTTGCTACAGTTAAAATCTAAAACTCCAACACATTCTGTAGATTTAGCCATCCAAATAATAGAAGATCAGTTTGATGCATTTACTAAAAAGCACTACGATAAATTAATTTCTAAATACGATATCTCTAGAGAGGAGCTAAAAAAAGCAATAGAGGAGATTGAAAAATTAAATCCAAAACCAGGAGGATCTTTTGACTCAAGCCGTGTAGTTGAGCATATCATCCCTGACTTTACAATCCGCATAAACGAGGGCGATTTAGAATTGACTTTAAACGGACGTAACAACCCGGAGCTTCACGTATCTCGTGATTATAAGGATATGTTACAAACGTATAAGGATACAAGAGAAAAATCTGCGCAGCAAAAAGATGCTGTACAGTTTATTAAACAAAAATTAGATTCTGCTAAATGGTTTATAGATGCCATAAAACAACGTAACGAAACGTTATTAGTTACTATGAGCGCTATAATGCAGTACCAAGAAGAATATTTTTTAGAGGGTGATGAGACCAAACTTAAGCCCATGATTTTAAAAGATATTGCTGATTTGGTTGGTTTGGATATATCTACAATATCTCGTGTGGCCAATTCTAAATATGTAGATACTCCGTATGGAGTTAAATTAGTAAAAGAATTTTTCTCTGAAGCAATGAAAAATGACCAAGGAGAAGATGTTTCTACTATAGAAATTAAAAAGATTTTACAAAATGTTATTGAGGAAGAGGATAAGAACAAGCCTTTACCAGACGATAAGTTAGCTGAGATTTTAAAAGAAAAAGGATACCCTATTGCTAGAAGAACTGTTGCTAAATATAGAGAGCAATTGGATATACCAGTAGCAAGAATGCGTAAAAAAATATAATAAAAAAACCGAAACAAATAAGTTATGAAATCTATATTAAAATCATATTCATATATCTTTCATCCGTTATTTGTTTCGGTTTATACCTCTTTATACTACTTTGGTAATAAATCGGGGTTTTATAACTCTAAAGCCATTCTATTTTTTTTAAGTCAAATTTTTATTGTAACCGTATTAATACCAATTGCAATATTTTATCTCTTAAAATTTATAAAAGTTTTAAATACAGATATTATGGTAAACAATGTAAAACAAAGACGTTTACCTTTAGCCATACAGTCTGTTTATTTTTACTTCATAGCCTTTAATACGTTTAAACCCATACCTGATGCTGAGTTAAAATATTTTTTTATTGGAGCACTTATAAGTAGTTTATTGGCTTTATTAGCTTCTTTATTTAAACAAAAAATAAGTTTACACATGATCGGTATAACGGGTATGTGCAGTTTTATAATAGCACTATCCTATAAACTTAGTAATCCCAATATTTTATTTATTTGTTTATTAATAATGATATGTGGCACGGTAGCATCATCCAGATTAGCTATGAAAGCACATACAAATTCCGAGCTTTTTTGGGGTACAGTTGTTGGAATTTTGGGTCAAGTTTTAACCCTCTACTTTTGGTTATAAAATGTAAAAAACCAATCCTAAATTAAAAGCATTCATTTTAATATTATTAACGTCTTTAGATTCTATTAACGGTGTAATACCGTAACTAGAGTAAATGTTCCAAGTATTATATCCTACGGATAAATATAAACACGTTTGGAATTTATTAATAGCTTCTAGGTTTGACAATTTATAACTTAAATCATCCCCTTTAAAATTAACTTTATTAAAAAAGATATAACTAAATTTTATCCCAGCATAGACTCTAAAAAATTTATGCGTATCTGGTACAGATGTTCTCCATCGTAGCTCAAAAGGAACATCAAGACTGTGATACGTTAATTTATTTTTGTCGTATCTACCATTATTTATTATAAAAACATTTTGATCTGGTAAGTTGTTTGATTGAATTATAGACTCATCAACAAATAGTAAATTGGAATTTAATTTACCAAAAGTGTACCCAATACCAGGTGCAATAG
>CAVBJB010000143.1:0-5654 GCA_963595625.1 Lachnospiraceae bacterium
ATTATCATGTATACGATTCCTTAGGAAATTTGGTCTCAGGAATAAAATATATAGATATTAGTTTGTCTAGCTATGGATATTATATAGGAAAACTCCCTGATACTAGTTTTGAGTTTTTAAATCCAGATGGGGAATTATTATTTGCGTTACCCAATACAGGTAAAAACTACCAGTTTATTAATGAAGAGTATATAGCGATAAAAGATAAAAATTTTAAAAATATTGAAATTTTAGATCTTAAAGGTAAGGTAGTTATACCAAATATTTACGATGAGATTTTTTACGACAGAAATTTTTTTAAAGTTAAGAAAAAGGATAAATACCAACTAGTTGATAAAAATAATAAAATAGTTGTGAACGATTTTTTTGATGAAGTTTATAATGGTATAGGAGATCAGCGATTAGTGAAGATAAATGATAAATACGGTGTCATTGATTTAAGTACGAGTACGTATGTTATACCTGTGGAATATAATTCAATATCAACTGAAGAAAATTTTTATGTTGTTTATAATGATAAAAATCAAAAAGGGATATTTAATAGGGAGGGAGAAAATATACTTCCGTTAAGTTATGCATTTCATACAAGATTTAAAAATTATGTTTTTGCTGAGAAAGGGGAAGAAAGTTTTTTATTCATTATAAATGAACAAGGTGTAAAGGCTACTAAATTAACTTGTGATAGATTGGTTAAAAGAGTAACGGATTATTCTAATAATTATCCATATCAAATATTTATTAAAGATGGTAAATATGGTGTTTATACTTTTGATGGGAGTGAGCAAATTTTAGCTCAATATCAAGACGTTATTCCTGTACATGATTTTGAATATTTTGTGGTTAAAAACGATGGTTATTATGGAGTTATAGATTCGAATAACAACGTTTTGGTTCCGTTTGTTTATAAAGAGTTTGTGATTAAAAAATCGGTTATAGAATTAAAAAACGGAGATAAAAAATTTGATTACTATTTTGGATAGTAGGGATAATAAAGAAAAATCTGTGAAGTTTGGCGGAGCGCGTGAGGGATAGAGGTGGTATCCTTTTGGTACAAAGTTGAGGTTCTCCGAGGCTTTGTACTAAAAGATTGAACCGAAAGCCCGACCTGTAAAAAACGACGGTAGGAGTTTTTGTGCAGGGCACGCCAAAAATATATATATAATAAAAAAGGTCTTACTTGCGTAAGACCTTTTGAATTAAGGTTGTGGGATAGCTTTTGGTTTAGTTAAGCTGTTGTCAGCTTGTTCTTTAACCACTACTTCTCCTTTGATTCTTAATGATACTTTTCCGTCTGGAACGTTTGTAGCATTTGTTTCAACTGTAATAGTTTTTGCAATACGTCCTGGACTCATGTTATACTTAACGTCAATTTTTCCTGTTTTACCTGGCATAATTGGTTCTGTTGGTTTTGACGGAACTGTACACCCACAAGTTGATTGAACGTTTGTAATGATTAAAGGTTTGTTACCTGTATTTGTAAACTCGAAAGAGCGAACACCATCATCAGAGTCTCTAGATACAGTACCGTAATCAATTGTATAATCCTTTGCTTTAAATTCAATTTTTTGAGCAAATGTTGTAGTACTGCACGCTAATACAGCTACTAGTCCTAATAATTTTTTCATCTTTTCAGGCAGTTTTTAAAGTTATAGTAAATGTAATTAGTTTAGAATAAATTTTCCAAATCTTTGTGGATAAATTTTATCAGAATTTTTTAAAAATCTTAACTTAATTACATCCTTACAATTACTGTACCAATTTTTTTGTAAATATTTTTAGAAACTAAAAATATAGTAGGTATCAATTCATTTAAAAACTTTAAATTTGTAGGTTTAAATACAGAATTAAATTTTAATTAAAAATATAAATATGAGTATTCCAGCGCAGTTTGATGCTAAACAAGTTGAAGCGAAATGGTACGACTATTGGATGAAAAACAATTACTTTCGTTCAACACCAGATCATAGAACACCTTATACAATCGTAATCCCGCCACCAAACGTAACGGGAGTCTTACACATGGGTCACATGTTAAACAATACGATTCAGGATGTCTTGATTCGTCGTGCACGTTTAAAAGGTTTTAACGCTTGTTGGGTGCCTGGAACAGACCACGCGTCTATTGCTACGGAAGCTAAAGTTGTTGCTAAATTAAAAGCAGAAGGAATTAACAAAGACGATTTAACTCGTGAAGAATTCTTAAAACACGCTTGGGAATGGACAGATAAATACGGAGGAACAATTTTAGAGCAGCTTAAAAAATTAGGTGCTTCTTGTGATTGGGAACGTACAAAGTTTACTATGGATGATGAATTATCTCCAGCGGTAATCAAATCTTTCGTAGACTTATATAATAAAGGATTAATTTACCGCGGGTACCGTATGGTAAACTGGGATCCAGAAGCTAAAACTACCTTATCTGACGAGGAGGTAATTTACGAAGAGCGTCAAGGTAAATTATACCACCTAAAATATCAAATTGAAGGAACAAACGATTTCCTTACAGTAGCAACTACACGTCCTGAAACTATTTTAGGAGATACTGCTATTTGTGTTAATCCTAACGATGAGCGTTACACACATTTACGTGGTAAAAACGCTATTGTTCCTATCGCTAACCGTGTCATTCCAATTATATTTGACGAGTATGTTGATATGGAATTTGGTACAGGATGTTTAAAAGTAACGCCTGCGCACGATGTAAACGATAGGGATTTAGGAGAGCGTCATAATTTAGAAATCATTGATATTTTTAATGAAGATGCTACATTGAATGATTTAGGAATGCACTACAAAGGAAAAGATCGTTTTGTGGTTCGTGACGAAATCTCTGAAGAATTAAAATCGATTGGTGCTTTAGAAAAAGTAGAAACTCACATGAACAATGTGGGAACTTCTGAAAGAACAAAAGCGGTAATCGAACCAAGATTATCAGACCAATGGTTCCTTAAAATGGAAGATTTAGTAAAACCTGCTATTAAAGCGGTTTTAGAAACTGAGGAAATTAAATTATATCCAAACCGTTTCAACAATACGTATCGCCACTGGATGGAAAATATCCGCGATTGGAATATTTCTCGTCAGTTATGGTGGGGACACCAAATTCCTGCGTTCTATTACGGAGACGGGAAAGAGGATTTTGTAGTTGCAGAAACGAAAGAAGCAGCATTAGAATTAGCGAAAACTAAATCAGGAAACGCTAATTTAACAGTTGCAGATTTAACGCAAGATAAAGATGCTTTAGATACTTGGTTCTCGTCTTGGTTATGGCCAATGTCAGTTTTTGACGGTGTGGTGAATCCAGAAAACGAAGAATTTAAATATTACTACCCAACCAATGATTTAGTTACAGGTCCAGATATTTTATTCTTCTGGGTAGCTCGTATGATTATTGCTGGTTACGAATATGCTGGAGAAAAACCATTCTCTAACGTGTATTTAACAGGAATTGTACGTGATGCGCAACGCCGTAAAATGTCTAAATCATTAGGTAACTCACCAGATCCATTAGATTTAATTGAGAAATTTGGTGCAGACGGTGTTCGTTGTGGATTATTATTATCAGCTTCTGCAGGTAACGATATTTTATTCGACGAAGAATTATGTAACCAAGGTAAAGCCTTTACAAACAAAATTTGGAATGCCTTCCGTTTAATTAAAGGATGGGAAGTTTCTGAAACAGCAGAACAACCAGCAGCATCTAAATCTGCAATAGCTTGGTACGAAGCGAAGTTACAGAAAACGTTAGCAGAGATCGAAGATCACTTCGAAAAATACAGAATCTCTGACGCGTTAATGGCCATCTATAAATTAGTTTGGGACGATTTCTGTTCTTGGTTCTTAGAAATGATCAAACCAGGGTACCAACAACCAATCGATGCTGTAACGTACAAAGCGGCAATCGAAATGTTAGAGGCAAACTTAAAATTGTTACACCCATACATGCCGTTCTTAACAGAAGAAATATGGCAACACATCACGGAGCGTTCAACAGAGGAAGCTTTAATTGTTTCGGCTTGGCCAGAAATCAAATCGTTCGACGAGCAATTAATCGCAGATTTTGAGTACGCAACTGAGGTAATTTCAGGAATCAGAACCATTCGTAAAGACAAAAACATTTCGTTCAAAGAAACGATCGACTTAAAAGTGTTGAATAAAGACAACAAACCAACAACTTTTGATGCGGTAATTATCAAGTTAGGAAACGTAGCCAATTTAGAATACGTAACCGAGCAAGTTTCTGGAGCGCTATCTTATCGTGTAAATTCTAACGAATACTTCATTCCAATTTCAGGATCAGTAAACGTAGAAGAAGAGATCACGAAGTTAGAAGAAGAATTAAAATACTTAAAAGGATTCTTAAAATCAGTTCAAGGAAAACTTTCAAACGAAAAATTCGTGAGCGGAGCGCCAGAGCAAGTAATTGCCAACGAGCGTAAAAAAGAAGCCGATGCGTTATCAAAAATCGCAACTATTGAGCAATCATTAGCCGGATTAAAATAAAACCTAAACCTCTTCATTTTTTTGGAGAGGTTTTTTTTATTTTGGGCGTTACCCTTACAAAAACTCCTACCGTCGTTTTTTAAGGGTCGGGCTTTTCGCCCTCGCTCTTTTTACTCCATTTCATTACGTAAAAAGGAGCTCAAACAAGGCTACAATCCCTAACGCAACAGAACTTAAAACGTTCCTTTACAAAAACATCAAAAAACATGAAAATCACTATATTAGACGACTATCAAAACGTAGTAAAAACTTTAGATTGTTATAAATTGATAGAACATTTTTCGGTTCAAATACTAAATTACACCGAAACTAACGAAGATAAATTAGCAGCGCTTTTACACGATACTACCATTTTGGTTTTAATTAGAGAGCGCACTAAAATAACCGAAAGCTTATTACAAAAATTACCTAACTTAAAACTAATAAGCCAAACCGGGAAAGTATCCAACCATATATCTTTAGATGTTTGTGCAAAATATAATGTAGCTGTAGTAGAAGGTGTTGGCTCACCCATTGCTCCAGCCGAATTAACTTGGGCGCTATTAATGAATACCATTCGTAAAATTCCACAAGATATTGCTTCCATGAAAATGGGACAATGGCAAACACAATTAGGAACTACTGTTTATGGTAAAACTATAGGGATTTGGGGCTTTGGTAAAATAGGACAAAAAATAGCTCAATACGCCCAAGTTTTTGGTGCAACTGTTATGGTTTGGGGCAGCCAAGAATCTAGATTAAAAGCAGAAGCGCTAGGTTATAGAAGTGCAAGGTCTAAAGAAGAGTTTTTTAAAACAGCTGATGTGGTTACTTTGCATTTACGTTTAAACGAGGCAACTTTTGGTATCGTAAAACAATCCGACTTAGAACTTTTAAAACCAAATGCTGCTTTAATTAATACCGCTCGAGCGGAGTTAATCGAAAGCCTTGCGTTAAAAAATGTATTAAATAACAGGCAAGATATTTTAGTAGGTATCGATGTGTACGAACAAGAACCTATTTTAGATTCAAACCATTATTTGCTTAATAATCCAAACGTTGTTTGTACGCCTCACATTGGTTATGTAGAAAAAAATAGTTATGAGTTATATTTTTATCACGCTTTTAAGAATATTCTAATGTATTTAGAAAAAAATAAAATTGTATAAAAG
>CAVBJB010000144.1:0-5648 GCA_963595625.1 Lachnospiraceae bacterium
CTTAACGAGTTATCTGCTCGCATTACGGTACCATTACCGGTAGCATAAATTGGCGTTCCTTGGGGTGAGCTAAAATCCATTCCTTTATGGAATTTTCTAATTTTAGTAAAAGGGTCATTTCTATACCCATAACCAGACGCTACATGCTTTAAATCCTCATTTCGAACCGGCTGAATGGCAGGAATAGCAGCTAACAGTTTTTCTTTTTTCTCTACTAATTTTAAAATTTCATCCAAACTTTTAGATTGTTCTGCAAGCTCTTTACTTAAAATATCCACACGTTCGTTAGAGTACGCAATCAAATCCTCCGGATTCGATTTTAGCAAAGCTTTTACCCTGTTATCAACTGTTGGGTAATCTTCATCTAACTTTTCATTAAAATACTTTCTGTAAATATTGCGTTCGCGCTCTTCCACACGTTCCATCACCTGCAAAAGCTTATCTAAACGTCCATTTAAAATTTTATAATTTAATTGTAACTCTTTTAGTTCTCTTGTTTTTTGTCGCTCCTTAGGAGACTCAACCACTGGGAAAGTCATATAAACCGCAAAACACAAATAACCAAACAAGGCAGACGCGGTTAAAAACAACAATGCGTAGCCAATTTTTTTTCGTTTTTTGGTCTCTATTTTTTGGTAAGCTAACTTTTCCGGATTGTAATAATATTTTACCTTCGCCATATGCTAAAAATATACTATTTTTGCAAATTAAAATACGGTGTAATTACACTATAGTATGCACTCATAAACAAAGATAACTAAAATTATACATAATTTTCTTATCAGGAGCTTGCAACTAAGAGGCTTTTTGTAATCGTAATACCTGCTATCCGCTGTATCTTTTGCCTAACAGCAAAAGGATGCCGCTACTATCAGGGCTAAAAGCCAACCTATTACACAAAATAATCTAAACGAATACTAATCGATAATTCGACCTATGAAATCACAAGATATCAGAAAGAAATTTCTAGATTTTTTTGAAAGCAAAGGACACCTTATAGTTCCTTCGGCACCTATCGTTTTAAAAGACGATCCTACACTTATGTTCAACAACTCGGGGATGGCTCAGTTTAAAGAATATTTCTTAGGGAACGCCACGCCTAAAAGTAACCGAATTGCCGACACTCAAAAATGTTTACGTGTATCTGGGAAACACAACGACCTAGAAGATGTAGGTTTTGATACCTACCACCACACCATGTTCGAGATGTTAGGAAACTGGTCTTTTGGAGATTATTTCAAAAAAGAAGCCATTGCATGGGCTTGGGAATTTTTAACTGAAGAATTAAAACTAGATAAAGATCGTTTATACGTTTCGGTTTTTGAAGGAAACCCAGACGAAAATGTTCCGTTAGATCAAGAAGCTTGGGATTTATGGAAACAATATGTAGACGAGGATCGTATTATCTTAGGTAATAAAAAAGATAACTTCTGGGAAATGGGAGACCAAGGACCATGTGGACCTTGTTCTGAAATTCACGTGGACTTACGTCCAGATTCAGAAAGAGCTCAAGTTTCTGGAAAATCTTTAGTTAATGCAGACCATCCGCAAGTAGTTGAAATCTGGAATAACGTATTCATGGAGTTTAACCGTAAAGCAGACGGATCGTTAGAAAAATTACCTGCACAACACGTAGATACAGGTATGGGGTTTGAGCGTTTATGTATGGCAATGCAAAACGTAACATCTAACTACGATACAGATGTATTTACACCACTTATTGCAAAAGTTGAAGAAATTACGGGATTAAAATACACGGACAACACCGTTAAAAACATCTCGGAAGAACAAAATAAAACAAACATCGCTATCCGTGTAGTAGTAGATCACGTACGTGCGGTTGCCTTTGCAATTGCTGACGGACAATTACCATCTAACGGAGGAGCAGGATATGTTATTCGTCGTATTTTACGTCGTGCTATCCGTTACGGTTTTACTTTCTTAGGAACTAAAGAACCGTTTATTTTCCAATTAGTTGATGTATTAGCTGCACAAATGGGACAATTTTTCCCAGAAATTGTTGCACAAAAAGACTTAGTTAAAAATGTAATTAAAGAGGAAGAAGCTTCTTTCTTACGTACATTAGACCAAGGATTACATTTATTAGATACAGTAATCGAAAAAACAGAAGGTAAAGTTGTTGATGGTGCAAAAGCATTTGAGTTATACGATACTTTTGGTTTCCCTATCGATTTAACAGCTTTAATTTTACGTGAAAAAGGGTACGAATTAGACGAGGCTGGTTTTGAGGCAGCTATGAAAGCTCAAAAAGATCGTTCGCGTGCGGCTTCTGAGGTATCTAAAGACGACTGGAACGTACTAATCGAAGGGAATGTTGAAACTTTTGAAGGTTATGATAAAGTTGAAAACGAAGTTAAGATTACACGTATCCGTAAAATTGAATCTAAAAAAGACGGAACTTTATATCAAATTGTTTTAGATCACACACCATTTTACGCAGAAGGTGGAGGTCAAGTAGGAGATAAAGGAGTTTTAGTATCAGCTAACGAGACAATCGAAATTATTGATACCAAAAAAGAAAACAACTTAATCTTACATTTTACAAAACAATTACCAGAAAATATCGAAGCTACATTTGTAGCAAAAGTAAATACAGATTTACGTGGAGCTTCTTCTAAAAACCACTCGGCAACGCACTTATTACACCAAGCGTTACGTACCATTTTAGGAACACACGTAGAGCAAAAAGGATCTTTAGTATCGCCTAACTATTTACGTTTTGACTTTTCGCACTTCTCTAAAGTTACAGAAGAGGAATTAAAACAAGTTGAGGCTTTTGTAAATGCTCGTATTGCAGAACAATTACCGTTAATTGAGCGTAGAGCTATCCCATTTAACCAAGCGGTTGAGGAAGGAGCTATGGCTTTATTTGGTGAAAAATACGGAGATTTAGTTCGTGCCATTAAGTTTGGTGATTCTATGGAGCTTTGTGGAGGTATTCACGTACAAAATACGGCTGATATTTGGTCATTCAAAATTGTATCTGAAGGAGCTGTAGCAGCAGGTATTCGTCGTATTGAGGCTATTACCGGAGATGCTGTTCGTGCGTTTTTTGTGGATCAAGAGTCTACTTTAAAAGAGATTAAAGAAACACTTAAAAACCCTCAAGATACTTTAAAAGCGGTACATTCTTTACAAGACGAAAATGCTAAACTTAAAAAACAAGTAGAGCAGTTACTTAAAGAAAAAGCTAAAAACATGAAAGGTGATTTAGTAAAAGAAATCACTGAGGTAAACGGAGTACAATTTTTAGCAAAACAAGTAGACTTAGACGCTACAGGAGCTAAAGATTTAGTTTACGAAATTGGAGCTACAGCAGAGAATTTCTTTATTGTTTTAGGAACAGTTACAGATGGTAAACCTATGTTAACGGCTTACGTATCTAAAGAAATTGTAGAAAGCAAAGGATTAAACGCTGGACAAGTAGTTCGCGAATTAGGAAAATACATCCAAGGTGGTGGTGGTGGACAAGCGTTCTTTGCTACTGCAGGAGGTAAAAACCCTGATGGTATGGCAGAGGCAATTGCAAACGCTGTAAACTTTGTAAAATAATAATTTACATCATTATATAAAAAAGGTCGAGATTATATCTCGACCTTTTTTTTGTGTTAGCGGGTGGCGCCTTGTTTGAGCTCCTATTTACTGCAATGCAATGGAGGTAAAAAGAGCGAGGGCAAACACGCGACCTGTAAAAACGACGGTAGGAGTTTTTGTACAGGGAACACCCAAATATTTTACAATTTAACGATTACTTATCATAGGTCAACGGATACTAGGTTTATCCATAATAAATTTGTGTTATTAAATTAAATATTATGAGTTACAAGTATCAAAAATTAGACAAAAACAATGCGGTTGTTTTATTAGTAGACCACCAAGCAGGATTATCATCATTAGTTAGAGATATTGATCCTGATAAATTTAAAAATAATGTTTTAGCAACTACAGAATTAGCTAAGTACTTTAATTTACCCACTATTTTAACAACATCTTTTGAGGATGGACCTAATGGACCTTTATGGAAAGAAATTGTAGATATACATCCTGACGCACCATTTATTGCAAGACCTGGTCAGATAAATGCTTGGGATAACGAGGATTTTGTAAATGCTATTAAAGCTACGGGTAAAAAGCAGTTAATCATTGCTGGTATTGTAACTGAGGTTTGTGTAGAGTTTCCTGCATTATCTGCACTTGAGGAGGGTTATGAGGTTTTTGTGGTAACAGATGCTTCTGGAACTTTTAACCAAATTACAAGAGATGCCGCTTGGAACAGAATGTCTAACGCGGGTGCTAATTTAATGAGCTGGTTTAATGTTGCTTGTGAGTTACACCGTGATTGGAGAAATGACGTGGAAGGTTTAGGGTCTTTATTTGCTAAATACGTTCCTGATTATAACAATTTAATGAACAGTTTCTTTACTCAAGCTAACAAAAAATAATGTAAAAAAACCGCTATAAGCGGTTTTTTTACATTTTTACAAGCTCTACTCTACGGTTTTTAGCTTTATTTTCTTCTGAATCATTAGCAACTAACGGATTCTCTGCTCCTAGACCTTTAGCCACTAGTCGGTCTTTGGTAATACCTTTGCTAACTAAAGCCGCAACCACAACCTCTGCTCTCTGAGTAGATAATTTTTTGTTATGCGTACCATCACCTGTATTGTCCGTATGACCTTCAACACTAATTTTTAGCGTGGTATCTTTTTTAAGCGCGTCGGCAATTTCGTTTACAACCTCAGCCCCTTCGTTGGTTAAAGTAGATTTATCCACATCAAAATTTATGTATAAAATTGACTTACCGGCTTTTGTTAAATCATCTACAATTTTATCCGATGTATTTTTCTCGATGGTTTGTTTAAATGCTGCTTGTTGCACAATCTGGATAGAAGATGATGGGAAATCTTTCTTTTCTAACGCTATATAAATAGGACCGCTAACGTGGTTAATTACATAACAAACAATTGCAGAGTCTCCAGAAGGGATAAATGTACCATCGCTTCCTTTATAAGTAACCAAGGCTTCATAATTTTTTAGACGCTCATCAGCCAAATTACCTTCAAAAACCTTAACACCTCCTGCTTTTAAAATGGCATCGTCGTAACTTTTAAATAAATAACGTCCAGAAATTTCTTTACCTCTCTCAGGCTGAATCCAAGATCTAAAGGTTTTACCCTCTACCTCTAAAATAGATTCTGGAGTTACAAAAACAATAAAATCAAAATCCTTTGGCTTTACATTGTTAATATATTTTGCGTCTTTTGGAGCTGTAAAGAACGGGAAATCTCCTAAATCTGCAGTTGACAGCGGAATGTTATTGATGTCGAATGCTTTTGGGTTTTCCGAAACTGTTTCGACCTCCTGAGTAGTAGTCTCAGTAGTAACTTCATTATTTTTATCGTTTTTACAAGAAAATAAAATACCCGAAGAAATTAAAAAATAAACAACTTTTTTCATGATATATAAATTGGTGGTTTAATAAATTCAATACAAATTAACGGTTAAAATTATATAAAAAACAAATTTTATTAACTTTATATAAATAAGTGCGTTGCCGGTATTAACATTTTACCGTTATATTATTAATATCCGCCGGCCGGGCTTTCCGCTATATCTTTTAGTTGTGG
>CAVBJB010000145.1:0-5637 GCA_963595625.1 Lachnospiraceae bacterium
TATCCTTCTGCTTTTAATTCTACTGAATTATCTGGACAGCTTAATACTTGGTCTGATGTAATGATGTAATTTACTGGAGTAATTTTAACACCATCTATCATTACATGATATTGATATCTGTTTTTGAAGATGAAACGTGTTTTGTTTTGACCAGTTGGAATTACGTAAGTTCCTGTTACCCCTTTCCAAGATCCTACAGGAGCATCTTCTACCTTAATTAATTGGTAAGGACCACCCACAGGACCTGCGTAAATTTGTACTCCAGAAACTCCTGGATTACCCATTCCGTATCCGCTGATTACTAAGCTGTAATCAACTTGAACCATTTCTGATGTATTTAAATCTTGATAAACACCTGTTACATTATTTAAATCTGTAACGGTTGGCTCATCTACTAAATGTATCATTTGTGCACCATATATTGGAGCAATTTCTGCACTATTAGTAGTGGATAAGAATGTAATTTTATTAGAATTTGGCTCTGTTGATACTGTATTATTTCTCCATCCTTGAATAAAATTATCCATTAAGGATGCGTAAGAAATTGCATAGGTTTGAATTACTGGATTCTCGAAAGATCCGTTTACAATTCCGTATGTACAAGGGTCTTCGATTTCAGATAGACAGATATCAAAAGTATAGTCTAAAGGATTTGGATTTTCTTGTACTATACGTAATTTATATTGCGCTCCTACTTCTAATTCTTCATTATATAAAGTGGAAAGAATATTTACGTTGCTGCAAATAACTTCTGCTAAAGATCCATCTGTATTTACTTTATAAACTACCATCGAAATTTCTGGTAATTGCTCTTGTCCAAAATAATAATGTGTACCAGAGAAGTTACTTAAAGAAATTTGATGTGTTTTAGAAGTTGCTGTAAAATCAAACCAAATATCAGCTCCGTTATTTACATTACAAGTTGCCGATAAACCGGTAGAACTTGTGGCGTTAAACAATGAAATATCTGTTAATTTGTTAGAACAACTAGCTGATGTACTTACAGGAAGAACCATAGCATTTGCCTGAGAATCATTTTTTGTAAAAATGTATGGGCCTACCCAAATACTCTTATCCGAATCCGAACAAATAGCACGTACAAAATATTCGAATGAATTGCCGTTTGTTGTAAAATCTTCGGCAACTGGTATATACGTATTGGTTGAAACTATGGTACCCCTTTGAGGAATTGTTCCGTTATTTGCTTTTTGAATTGCAACTTCCCACTGCGCCTCTGCAGCTCCCGGAGTCCAAGTTAAATTACCCGCTGCATTAGCTGTTAAATTAGTTGGTGCAGGACAAGTAATTGGACCACATTGCGCAATTCCTGTAAATACATTTGTATGCCCACGACCAATACCTGGTTGACTTTGCCATACGATACCGTTAGCATTACGAATAGTAATTGTGGTACGCGGGCTTAAGTTTGCATAACCAATAGCATCCCAATATAAATTAAAGGCTACGCCATCACATAAATACATGGTAAATGTAGATACTCCGCCTTGAGCACCTGATGAAGCTGTTAAACTTCCTACTACCATTCCGTTTTGCATCACATCAATTTGACCTGAAATACCAGAGTATGGTTCTGAATCAACTGTAAAAGTATATTCACAACGGTTGTCTAATGGACAAAGTGTTAAAACATCATAACCTTCTGAAATTTGTCCCGATTGACCGTTACAAATAGGACGGATGTAATACGTATATCTTGTAGATGGTGTTAAACCTGTCACCGTTATTGGTGATGAAGTACCCGTAAAAGTATTTGATGCTGTAACTAATGATTCGTTAAAAGCAGTTCCTTCTGGAAGAACAATAACTTGGTATTCACTAACCGATGGATATCCATCAAAAGCTACTTGGAAATTTGTATCGTTTACTTGTGCAGAACGAATAGCATACGGTGTAGGACATTCTCCAATATTTTCAACTACAAACTGATCAATTTTTAAACTTTGTCTCATGTAGTTGTTACTGCGTTTTGGAGGTACTTCTAAAGCTAAATAAAATTCTCCTGTAACATCTGCTGGTAAATTGATAATTACCTCACCGTGTTGGTATTGTATAATCTCGTAACGTTCATATAAAACCGTATCAAAATCCGCTAGCTGATTACCTGTTCTCGATAATTTTACACGTAAATCTTCAACGTAACCACCAGGTCCATCTGTAAAAGTTTTAATGAAGAAACGTACACGCATCGGACTTCCGTTAGAAATTAGTTTTGGGGTGATAAGGGTTCCGCCGTTGTAGTACGTATAAATTTCAGCACCGTAATCTCCTTCAAAAACATATAAGGAGTTATTCATATTCCAAATATTATTGACGTTTGTCCAACAAAGTTTAGAATTTGAGTCGCTATTAAACGTTTCTGTGAAAGGAACAGTAAACGATTGGGTACAAGATGTTGTAAAAGAAATTGGACCTACCCAACCACTTTTATCATTAATAGAACATACAGAACGAACATAAGCTGTATAAATAGTACCTTGCTCTAAGTTAGAAGCTGTAAAACTTGGTGTTGTAACAATTGATCCAGAAGTTGGCATTTGCGATTGAGGAACAATAGCAACCTCCCACTGATTCTCATTAGCAGCTGGAGTCCAAACAACAGTTGCAGCATTTGTAGATACACTTCCTGTTTGAACTGCTAAGGCTGTTGGAGGTAAACACGATTCAGAATTTAAAATTCTAATTTCGTCTACACTTACATTTGCAGTAGCTTGAGCTCCACTAAATTTAAATGCGATATAACCTTGTCCAGTAAAATTGAAATAAGCAGAACTTGTATTAGTTGTTAAGGAACTAAATGTTGCTAGGGTTGTTGTAAAATTTAAAGGATTTGTATCTGTAGATGAAAATAAAACCTCAACATTAAACGCTGTAGCACTTGAATGTTTAATTTTAACCTCATGATATCCGTTTAATTGAGTAATTCTCGGAGTAATTAAAAGATCCTCATTTGTTTGTGAAGCTGTTATTGAAACTCCAGTATTTGTACTCGTTATATTTGTACCGTTATATTCCCAACAATACTTTTGGGTATTTTGATCGTCGTTATTAAAGCTCTCTACGTAAGGTATAGATACCTCGTTACAAGCAGTTCTAAAAACAAATGGACCAGACCAATTACTTTTACCACTTGCACAAACACTTCTAACATAATATTCAAAATATCTACCTGCTTGTAGCCCTGTAACATTATAAGTATTTGAAGCCACAGCTACTCCTACTAAATAAGCTCCCGGAGCGCCTTGCCCCCTATCTTGTACATGAACTTCATAATTAGGTGCTGCACCCTCCCAAGAAAGTGTTGCTCCATTTAATGAAAAGTTACTAGCAGTTAAATTTGTAGGTTCAGCACAAAAAGATTCTATACGTACATTATCTAAGTAAATCCAGTTTACTCGGTTTTCTTGATTATCTGTAGGTTCAACAAAAAAGGTAAAAAGATATTCTCCCGATAAAGTATCCGGTAAAGGTATCTCAAAAGTAGGAAATCCGTTTGTTGTACTTGCAGCGTGTGCTAAAGTAAAAACACCTAAATCTATATCAAAATAGGAAGGATTGTTTAAATATAATTCTGTTGTTTGCTTAGCTTTTACACGTATTTTACCGCTAGTAGCAGAGTTTACTAAATAACAAGCCGCATCAAATTTTAATTTAACATTGGTATCCTCTGGATTTATCGTGATAAGTGGAGAAACCAAAAAATCATTTTGTTGTTCTCCAAAAACACGTAGGGCATACATCCCGTTGTAGGTTGTATTGTTCCAAGTATAAGCTGTATTTAAATAATCTACTTTATTCCAACAGGTAGAACCTCCACCTGTAAAATCATCTGTAAATGGTAACCCTACAGACTCACATAACATGGTTACTGTATATACTGATGACCATGCACTCATTGCATTGTTAGTTGGGCAATTTGCTTTTACATATACATCGTATTTAGCACCTGGTAACAAAGCTTGTCCGTTAGACTGAGTTGTGATGTTTACAGAAGTATTAGCATTAACACTTAATCCAGACTGTGTAGTTGGAGCTGGTAATCCGTTTTCTTGAACAAAAACTTCCCACGAAGAAGACATGTTTTGTAAATTGTTCCAAGACAAGCTAAAATTATTAGTACCTAGATTAATAGTTTTAACTTCCGCTGGAATTGGACATTGAACCAACTCAAATTCTAAACGTAAATTTATATCAACAGTAGGTCTGTTTTGGCTATTTCCAACTACTATTAAGTAGGTTACACCTGCGTGCAATTGGATATTATTAGATGTTATTGTAACACCGTTAAAAGTACTGGTATTTCCAGCACCATTACCATAATAACAAATAGGTTGTGGTGTACCTGTTGCAGAAGTATTTAACATGGCATTGCAACCTTCGTAAATTACAAAACCATGGTTTCTTTTGTCAATATCAGCACCTGTTGTAGTATTAAATAATTTGATGTTAACTAATTGATCAACCGTAGGTGTATAACTAAAAAAGGCTCTATTATTACGAACGTAGTTTGCGGCTGTTGCACCTGCTTGCAAACAAGAAACTGAAGTATTCCCATAACTAGCGTATGACCATTGATTCGCGATACCTTCTTGCCCTGGAGCCAAACGGTTATTAAAATCTAATAAATTTAGACTTCTAGAAAATGTAGTCCCTCCGTTTAAATGGTCGTTAATATTGATAGCCCCAATACAGTCATAACCTTCAATTTTTGTAGTAATTTCGAATGTACGTGTGTTTGTCCACGTACTTTGAGCTGTTGAGGAACAAATGGCACGAATATAAATATCGTAAGTTGTACTTGGTAATAAACCATCAAAAGTATGAACTCCAGTTACAACTAACCCTGCAGATTGACGTTGTTGTCCAGAAGGAACAATTTGAACTTCGTATGCTTGAGTTAAGTTCGTTGGTGTTATTACCAAATGTTTTGCACCAGTGTAACTTATTGCGTAATTGTTAACATTAAAATTACATATAGCCGTTGGATCTGATACAACGCTAAAATCATCTATCCAATATTGATCACCATTAGGATTTGCTGACAATTGTGTTTTAGTTGCAACGATTGCAAATCTAGCTTCTAACCCCGCAATAGATTCTGGAAGTTCAAAAACTATATTTACAAACTCATTGGCTGTAGAAGATATTAAATCTTCCTCAACATAACTATTTAATAAAGTATAAGATGAAAGATCGGTTGGATTTGCGATATTGGAATAAATAGCTAATGTAGACCCCGTATTGCGTAAGTTACTTTTTTTAACCTTAAATTTAATTACAGCACTGTTATCTGGAATTGTTAATGTAGGTGTAATTAAATAATATGATACGGTATTTCCCTCGCCTATATTATCTGTAGAAGAATCTAGGTAGGCGGAAGTTGTGTTTTGATAGCCATTGGAATTTTGTTGCCAATGTGTGGTTGAATTTCCTGAGTTTAATGTTAGCCAATTGCTCGGAATTCCGGAATTAAAATCCTCAGTTGGTAATTGGGACCAACCGGAATTTGAAATCGAAATGAGCATTAGCAAAATCAATATTTTCTTAAAAAATCTTTGGCTAATAAACCGACTTTTTAAGAAATCATTGAAATGTGATTCATGTTCCATAGTTATTAAT
>CAVBJB010000146.1:0-5622 GCA_963595625.1 Lachnospiraceae bacterium
AATTCGTTATTCGAAAGAGCATTATTAATTTCAAAAATATGGGATAAATCCTCCTTTACGATAATAAATTTTACAGAAGATTTCTCTGAAATACTTTCTAAATAATTTTTTATGGCCGAATGTTCTAAATCAGCTACAACCAAATTTATTTGACAATTTAAATCGATATCTGCAAAAAAACGTTCTGCAATTTCGAAATTACCTACGTGTGCACTAATTAGCACGCCGCCTTTTTTCTGCGCTAGCAAATCTTTTAAAATCTCAATTCCATCGAACTCATAGGTAAATTTGTTACGTAATCCGGCAGAAATTGCAATTTTATCTATTAAAATTTGACCAAAGGTAAAATAGCTTTTATAGATTCCAAAGAGGGCAGAGGGGATTGAAAGTTTTTTTCTTCTCCTTAAATAATCGTAAACTGCCTCAGTACTTTTCCAACTAAAAATTAAATAATAAAAAGCCACAAATACAAGAACTGTATATGCGGCTTTTATACCTATCTTTTTAATGCAATAAACAAAAATCTTATATCCTAAAAGGGTTCCTTTGGATTTTCCGCTCCATTGCGTCATACGATTGTTTTATTTAGTTGCTATTTTATTTTCTACAATAGCGTAAAAATCTTTAAATGTAACCATGGATTTAAAATCAGCTTCAACTAATTTAACACCAAAATTAGATTCTATTAATACTACTAAATCTACGTAATCTAAACTATCTAAATCTAACGTTTCCTTTACATTAGCATTTAATTCGATAACGTCTTGATCTACTTCAAATTCATCAACTAAAATTTGATTTAATTGATCTATAATTTGTTCCTGATTCATTATTCTTTAAATTTCTTAACTATTAATGCTGAATTTGTTCCGCCAAATCCAAAAGAGTTAGACAAATATAAGTCAAATTCTTTTTCTATGGTTTTAGAAACTAAATTTAGCTGTTTTGCATCCTCATCTGGTTGTTCTAAATTTATGTTTGGAGCAATGAAATTATGTTGCATCATAAGCGTTGAATAAATAACTTCTGAAGCTCCTGCCATCCAACACTCATGTCCAGTCATCGATTTTGTTGAACTTACGTAAGGTTTGTTTCCAAAAACTTCAAAAATTGCTTTTGCCTCATTTGCATCTCCGATTGGGGTTGATGTTGCATGAGCATTTATGTAAGTGATTTGATCTGCGGTAACATTTGCTTGTTTTAAAGCTCGTTTCATTGCTAATGCTGGCCCATCAACATTTGGTGTTGAAATATGACCTCCATTAGATGAAAAACCATAACTTAAAATTTCAGCAATAATTGGAGCTCCGCGTTTAACAGCTGATTCGTAACTTTCAACAATTAAAGTTGCTCCTCCTCCTGACGGAATAAGTCCTGTACGGCTCGCATCGAATGGGCGAGAAGCTTGTTCTGGATGCTCAGTATTAGTTGCAAAAACGCCTAAACCGTCAAAACTTGCCATGGCATATTTATTTATCTCTTGAGCACCGCCACAAATAATCATGTCTTGTAAACCTTGTTTTATATACATAAAAGCTAAACCTATGGCATGAGAACCCGAGGCGCAGGCTGCAGAAATTGTCATGTTTATACCACGTAACTTAAATAAAGTTGCCAAATTCATGGTTACGGTTGAATTCATAGATTTAAAAATAGCTCCTGAACCTATAAGTTGGGTATCCTTTTTATCGCGAGCAATATCGATTGACTCAACAATAGCTTGAGATACACTATCATTTCCGTATAAAATTCCAACTTCATTTTCTTCTAAATACGCTTCAGTTAATCCTGCATTTTGCAAGGCTTCTAGCGTAGCTATATAAGCATATTCTGATTCCTCGCCCATGCTTATGCGCTGGCGACGGTTTAATTTAGATTTAAGATCGGGCTTTGGAACATTTCCTGTAAGTGGAGATTTAAAGCCAAAATCAATACGCTCTGGATCAACAATGATTCCGGATTTACCTGCAAATAAAGACGCTTTAACCTCCTCTAGGTTGGTACCAATACACGAATATATTCCCATACCGGTAATTACTACTCTATTTTCCATACTAGTTTAGGAATAAATTCCACCATTAATATTTATAACCTCTCCTGTAATATAACTTGCTTTTTTTGATGCTAAAAAGCATACTAAATCTGCAACTTCCTCGGCCTCGCCAAATCTATTAGCAGGAATGTGTTTTACTAATTCAGCTTCGTCCAGCTCTGCCGTCATATCACTTTTAATAAATCCTGGAGCTACTGCATTAACTGTAATTTTACGTTTTGCAACCTCTTGCGCAAGCGCTTTAGTGGCTCCTATCACTGCAGCTTTTGCGGCCGAATAATTTACTTGACCTGCGGTTCCTTTAACACCAGAAACGGATACCATATTAATAATACGACCGTAGCGGTTGCGTAGCATTTTTTGAATAAAGAAATTGGTAACATGGTAAAATCCGTGTAATGATGTGTTTATTACATCATTCCAATCGTTTGGTTGCATCCACATAAATAAACCGTCTCTGGTAATTCCGGCATTATTTATAAGCACTTCAACCGTATGATCAGGATTATTTTCTTGCCACAGATTTAATGCTGCATCAACTTCTTCTTTATTAGCTACGTTAAATTGTATGATTTCAGCAGTTTTACCAAGAGCCTTTATTTCTGAAAGAGTCTCTTGAGCTGCTTGAATATTTCCTTGGTAATTAATTAAAATATGGTAGGAAGTTTCTTGAGCAAATTTTAAACAAATTGCTCGTCCAATCCCTCTAGATCCACCCGTTACTAATACACATTTCATTTTTTATAGTGGATTATTGCATTAAATATTTTTTTACTTCCTTTAATACAGGATACCAAACCTGATCGTCTTTACGAACCGGAACAATAACTCTAATTGAGTCGTAAATTGCTTTAGTTTTAGAACTTACTTTTGTTTGTTGATCTAAAATATCTATTGCCTGAACTATGGTTAAGGCTTGTACCGATAAAACTTCGAAAGCATTTTCTATTACTTTATTGGTAATTACTGCTGCATTAGTCCCCATGCTTACAATATCCTGATTGTCGTTATTATTCGGGATACTATGAACGTACATAGAGGTTGAAAGGGTTTGATTTTCAGCGGTTGTTGAGGTCGCCGTAAATTGTGCACCTTGTAATCCAAAATTAAATCCTAAGGTACCCATGTTTACAAAAGGAGGTAACAATTCATTAATTTTATGATTCAGCAAATAATTCAGTTGTCTTTCTGCTAACATTGTTAAACGTGTAATTACAAGCTTTAATTTATCCATTTCTAGAGAAATGTAATCTCCATGAAAGTTACCTCCATGAAAAACATTTTGTTCCTCTAGAGATACAATAGGATTATCGTTAGCAGAATTTATTTCGTGCTCCAAAACTTCTCCAACAATAGTAATTGTATCTAAAATTGGACCTAAAATTTGAGGAACACAACGTATAGAATAATATTCTTGTACTTTATCTTTAAAAATTTCTTCTTGATTTGTACCTGAATATAAATCTTGTTCTCTCGTTTTAATTAATTTGCTGTCTTGTAAATGCTCACGCATTAACTTTGCAATTTCTTGCTGACCTTTATGTAATTTAGCATCGTTCAAGGTTTTAGAAAAATGATCGTTATGCGCACTAACTATTTCATTAATTGCTGCCGAAAAAGCTACAGACCAATATAAAAGTTTTTGCGCTAGATAATGATTAACCACACCTATTCCTGTCATTACAGAAGTACCATTCATGATAGAAATTGCTTCTCTAATTTCAATTTTCATAGGAGATAATCCTTCTAATTCAAAAACATCTGCAGTATTTTTTATTTCTCCTTTATAAAAAACCTCACCTTCACCAATTAAGGATAATGCTACGTGTGCCAATTGTACTAAATCTCCACTAGCACCTACACTTCCGTGTGCATAAATTACTGGTAAAATATCTCTGTTTATTAATTCTTGTAATAATAAAATTACAGATGGATGCACACCAGATTTGCCTAATGATAGGGTATTTAATCTCGCTAAAAGTGCAGATTTAATCATCTCTGGTTTTAAAACATCACCAATCCCTGTACAATGGCTACGTATTAAATTGTATTGTAATTGCAGTTGATCTTCTTCCTTAATACGATATTGAGCCATTGGGCCAAAACCTGTATTAACTCCATAAATCACTTTATTTGAAGAAAATTCTTTTAAAAAAGAATAACTAGCTTCAATTCTTGAAAGAACGATTGGAGCTAGTGAAATATTTTGCTTCTCAAATACAACGTTTTTAAATTCGTTTAAAGTAAAATACGTATTGATTTGGGCCATTTTAATAGAAATATTTATTTTAAAATATGATAATTTTCTCTGTATATCCGTTTAAATCTCAGTAATTTTACACCAAAATTTTAAAGGAAAGCAAATTTAATCAAATTAAGATAAAGCATTGTGAATTCTACAGAAAATATAGATATATTAATTATTGGTGCAGGTCCGTCTGGTTGTGTTGCAGCATCGTATTTACATAAAATGGGATGTAAAACCATAGTGGTTGAAAAAACATTATTTCCTAGAATTGTTGTAGGAGAAAGTTTATTACCGCGATCTATGGATCATTTTGAAGAAGCCGGATTATTAGATAATTTAATGTCTAGGGGATTCGAAAAAAAACCAGGAGCCAGATTTATACGTGGTGAGGAAATCTGTATTTTTGATTTTAGCCAAAAATTTGGAGAAGGTTGGGATTGGACTTGGCAAGTTCCTAGAGCTGATTTTGATCTTGCCTTGACTCAAGATTTACAAGCAAAAGGAATTGATTTACGATTTGAGACAGAAGTAGTTGACGTAAATTTTAACGGAACAGAATCTATAACTACTATAAAAGATAAAAACGAAAATCTTTCTAAAATTAAAGCAAAATTTGTTATTGATTGTAGCGGTTACGGAAGAGTATTACCTAGAATGTTGAACTTAGACACACCATCCAAACTTAACCCACATTCAGCAATATTTACTCATGTAAAGGATATTAATAGACCGGAAGGACGAGAAGGAACACAAATATCTTTTGATATTATAGAAACACAAGTTTGGTTATGGGTAATCCCATTTTCTAACGGAAATACAAGTATTGGAATCGTAGCTCCAACCTCATATATTGAACAATTATCGAACGATGAAAGCACTAAAAATAAATTAAAAAATGCGATTGAAAGTTCTGATTTTTATAAAAATAGATTTGGGAATTTAGACTTTTTATTTGAGCCTATCCATTTAAAAAACTATTCAACCGCAGTTACCAAAATGTATGGTCCTGGATATACTTTAACAGGAAACAGTGCCGAATTTTTAGATCCTGTATTTTCATCTGGAGTATGTTTTGCTACCGAATCTGGGTTGCTTTCAGCTAAATTAGCTTTAAAACAATTAAAAGGTGAACATGTAGATTGGCAATTAGAATATGAGGACTACATGCAAAAAGGGATTAAAGTATTTACAACTTATGTAAAGGAATGGTATACAGGAAATTTACAAACCTTATTTTTCCATAGACCCGAAAATCCTGAAGTAAAAGAAAAAATTTGTGCTGTTTTAGCCGGTTATGTGTGGAATGAGGAAAATGTATTTG
>CAVBJB010000147.1:0-5592 GCA_963595625.1 Lachnospiraceae bacterium
TTATAAAATAGTATTAATGTATGTAATCAGTAAAAGTTTGTAAAGTTTTTATTGTTTCAAGGATAATAAAGCTTTAATCATCATAAATTATAAAACCCTGTTCTATAGATTTAGAGCGGGGTTTTTGTATTTTGGCGCAGCGCGTGAGGGATAGAGGCGGTATCCTTTAGTTGGATGGCTGAGGTTCTCGAAGCCATTAAACTAAAGATTAAGCCGAAAGCCCGACCACCCCAAAAGGTAATCCTTAATTTAAATGGGTTTATAACTTTGGGGTGGGCACGCCCTAAAGGTGTTACTTTAAAATAAAAGTATAGTTTTAGTACTATTTTACTTTTTAAACGTTTTTTTATAGATTAAATACGTGTTTATGAATGGTTTAAAAATTATAGTCGCTGCCTTTATTATTCTTTTAACGGGGGGTACTTGCTGGGGACAGACTGAAGAGGAGTTTGCAAAATTTGCGCAATCCGGACAAGTAGAAACTAAAAATTTTGTGGTTAAAATCCCGATAGAAATCTGGAATAATTTAATTACGCTTAAGGTTAAAGTTAACGGTCAGGAGTTGCGATTTATGTGGGATAATGGATTCTCGATTTCGGGTATCGATGAGTATTGGGTTAAGCAGCTAAAAATGATTCCGTTTGGAGATCCTAATAACAGCATTGCACTGGTAGACGGTAATAACGCCCAAGTAAATTTAGATTATCTATACGCTCAAAAACTAGAAATAGGTTCTGTTAGCATTTTACAATCGCCTTTTTTGCATTTTGAGACCCGTAGCATTACCCAATCTAAGGATTTAAAGATTGATGGAGTATTGGGCTCGTCGATAATTAATAAACTAAACTGGAATTTTAATTTTGATGCTGGTTTTGTTGAAGTATCAGATCAGCCCTTTGATACTAAAGCTACAGATGAGGTTATACCTTTTGCTATAATCCCAACCAATTTGCATTTTATGGCTATAAAATTTAACGGGAACGAAACGTTTTGCCAAGTCGACTTTGGAGCAAACTCTCCAGACATAGAAATTTATAGGGATAATGCTGTATTTTTTAAAAATGCAAAAGCCTCTAAAATTATGGGGCAAAACTCTATTAGCGTAGGAGGGATGGCTCCCATAGACACCATGTATACTATACGGGATACTTATACATGGCAACTTGGCGAAAAAGATTTTAATTTTAAACCCAAAATAAACTTTGCAAAATCTAATAACGGGGTGGTTATTGGCAATAGGTTGTTTAGAGAACGCTATAATTTAATTATAAATACAGGAGACCAAAAGGTTTATGTACTTACCAATCGTAAAAAAACAGAGCTAGAATTTATAGATAAAGCTTATGGCTATTTTATGCTAGTACAGGATGGGAGATTTAAAGTAATACAAATAGCCCCAAACGACAATACCCAAAAGCATACGCTAAAATTAGGAGACGAGGTAGTTTTAATTAACGATAAAAAGCCCTCGGATTTTATAGATAATTATGCTTTAATAAAATACCAAAAGGATTTGTTAAACAGCAATAAAAGCTTAAAGTTAACTTTACCCAACAAAAAAACAATTAAACTACAAGCGGTACCTTATACACTTTTTCCTTATAAAAACGATAAAGAACTTTGGTAAAACAACATGCGCAAACCTAGGGTTTGCGTTTTTTATTTAACAAAAGCCTAGTAAAACCTATATTCTATAAATAAAAAACTACCTTTGTAAAGCTAAGACATTAAAACCAGCGTTTTATTAAGTTCTGTAATTAGTTATAAGCTTCCCTTATACACAAGTATAAATTATTCTACAAATTACGTGTAAACCTTACCAAAAATTCCACCAATTTTAATAGCAACTAAGCAAAATACTTAAAACAATGCGTAGGTACTACGTAAAACACCGCGTGCGGTATATATAAATACATGAATTTTTCTCAATTAAACATAATCCAGCCTATTATGCAAGCCATAGATAAAGCCGGATACACTACACCAACCCCTATACAAGCACAAGCCATTCCTATTATTTTAAGCGGAAAAGATATTATTGGTTGTGCACAAACAGGAACCGGAAAAACAGCTGCTTTTGCCATTCCTATTTTACAACTTTTACATAATGCGCCTAAAAAAGGCAAAGCCATACGTACCCTTGTATTAACTCCAACACGCGAGTTAGCCGAACAAATAAACACCAATTTTAACGATTATAAAAGCACACTTAACCTAAACCAAATAACAATTTTAGGCGGCGTGTCACCCAACAGTCAAATAGCCAATTTAAAAAAAGGAGCAGATATTGTAATTGCAACTCCAGGACGACTTTTAGATTTAATAAATCAGGGGTTTGTTAAACTTAACGAACTCGAAATTTTAGTTCTAGACGAGGCAGACCGTATGCTAGACATGGGTTTTATCAACGACATTAAAAAAATCTTAAAACACATCCCTAAAAAGCGTCAAACCTTATTTTTCTCGGCAACCATGCCTAAAGAAATTCATAGTTTAGCCCAAACCATGCTATTTCAGCCTAAGGAAATTAATGTTTCTCCGGTGTCATCCACTACAGAGTCTGTTACCCAAGGAATTTACATGGTCGAAAAAAAGGAAAAGGAAAAACTGCTTTTAGAGCTGCTTTTAAGTCAAGAAAACAACCGTTCCTTAGTATTTACCCGCACCAAACACGGCGCTAATAAACTAAACACGTTGTTAACCAAACTCGGAATCGCGTCTGCAGCCATCCACGGGAACAAATCTCAAAACGCACGTCAGCGCGCGCTAGACGATTTTAAAACCAATAAAATAACCGTGCTAATTGCCACAGATATTGCCGCTCGCGGAATCGATATCGACGAGCTGTCCTTTGTTATCAATTACGAACTGCCAAACGAGCCCGAAACCTATGTACACCGCATTGGCCGTACCGGACGTGGCGGAAACTTTGGTAAAGCCGTATCCTTTTGTAGCAAAGAGGAACAAAAAGACCTTAAAAACATACAAAAACTAATAGGGTTTAACATCCCAGTTTTAAAATAACCATCAGCCTTTTCAAATCTTTTTTTTGGAAAGGCTTTTTTATTTTGGCGTTCCCCGTACAAAAACTCCTGCGTCGTTTTTTACGCGTCGTGTGTTTCGCACTCGCTTTTTAAGCCTCCGTTACACTACAGCTTAAAAGAGCTCAAACAAAGCTACACCCACTAACGCACCGTAAATTAACATCACACATTAAAAGCAAATCACTTTCGTAAATCTTACATAAGCTGCACAAAAAAAAGTACAATCCGCGTATAAATTCAACAAAAAATTATATTATATTTAATACAACAAAACTTAATAAATAAAGCAATGGGTAAAAAAATATTAATGCTAGCAGGCGACTTTGTAGAGGATTATGAAGTAATGGTTCCGTACCAAGCCTTGTTATCAGTAGGGTGTGAGGTAGATGTTATTTGTCCAGACAAAAAAGCAGGCGATTTAATTGCTACAGCCATTCATGACTTTGTAGGTTTCCAAACGTATGTAGAATTACGCGGACATAATTTTGCTCTTAATAAAACCTTTACGGATGTTAAGCCAGAAGATTATGATGGTTTATATGTTTGCGGAGGTAGAGCTCCGGAGTATATTCGTTTAAATCAACAAGTTTTAGATTATACGAAACATTTTTTTGATACAAATAAACCGGTAGCTGCTATTTGTCACGGAATTCAGATTCTTACTGCTGCTGGGGTTTTAAACGGAAGATCTTTAACTGCATATCCGGCGGTAGGTCCAGAGATAACTTTAGCAGGAGGTACGTATGTTGATGTACCGGCAGATAAAGCCGTTACCGATGGTAATTTAACAACATCTCCGGCATGGCCAGGACATCCGGCTATTTTAAAAGAATTTTATAAAATGCTAGGTATTACAATTGCCTAATAAATAGATTTATAATTTAAAGCGCTCGATAATACTATCGAGCGCTTTTTTATATAATTCACCTTGATTTATTATTAGTAAAGCATGTTTTGTGTAAGAAAAATATGTTATTTTACTTAATTAATTGATTTGCTATGATAAAATTTACTGAAAATTATATTCATTTAAAAGTAAAAAAGGCACCCGTATTTATTTTAATTGTACTGTATACCATAACGTTTAGTACAGCTTTAATTCCAATTTTAAACTTAATTTTTGCAACACCACATATTATGGTATTTGTGAGCATTTTTTTATTTGGATATATAACCTATATCCTCTTAAAAATCTCCTTATGGAATACTTTTGGACAAGAGTATATAGAAATTGCACCCAACCAAATACAATATACGGCGGATTATAAATGGTTTAAATCTAAAACTCGAGTTATTGATTCTAAATCAATTCTTTTTGCTATCCAATCTGTAGGATATGAGGAGGATAGAAAAGCTGTTTTAGTTTTAAAATTAGATGATGGTAATACTTTAGAAACTGTAACAAAGATTAACCTTGACGTTCTTGAGGATACGGTAAAACGTTTACAAGAACATTTTAATGATAAAATATCAATGTAACATATTTTATTTTTAAAATAGAGTAGCTCTCTGGTTTCAAATTTAATTACGGTATAGCACGTGCTGATGGTCCAAAAGAGTTTATACTTTTTGCTAAGAAATTAGTGGATAATAGTGATTGGTTTAAGTTTAAATATTTTAAAATATTTGATGAAATTTCCAAAATGGTATGAGGTAGCTATAAGTGGAATAAATACTGATTTAAACCAAAATAATACTAAATACATGCGTTTATCTCTACATTTTAATCGTGAAAGCTTATTGTTTTTAATTTTCTTGTATATAAATCTGAATTTGAAACTTTATTAATTGCATTTTTTGTTTTTAAACTAATGAGGAAATTGGGATTTAAATTTATTTGGAAACTTTATGTAAAGGCGCAGCGCGTGAGGGATAGAGGCGGTATCCTTTAGTTGGGTAGCTGAGGCTCTCGAAGCTACCCAACTAAAGATTGAGCTGAAAGCCTGGCCAGCCCAAATTTACTGTTTTATTTATTCTCTAAATTTGGGCTGGACACGCTCGTATTAAAATAGATAGGATTTTTATCAGGCTCTTTGATTTTCTTAAAAAAATGTTAATTTTGTTTTATGATTTTAGATCATTAATCTATTTAATTGAACCAACTTAATTCAGAATAAATTATAACAAATGGAAAACCAAACGGAAGAGCAGCAAGCATTAGATAGCTTATTTAATTATGCAGCAGATTTAATGATTAATAAAAAAATGAACGCGCTGAATACTAGAATAGCCTTGCAAGAACAAGGACTTGACGAAGAAAATGCGATTGCTATTGTTAATAAAATACGTAAAGAAATTAAAAAGGCTGAGCAAGCGCAAGCTAAAAAAGACATGCTTTACGGTGGTTTGTGGTGTGTAGGAGGTATCGTGGTTACTTTATTTACATACGCATCGGCATCTGGTGGTGGGCGTTATGTTGTGGCTTGGGGAGCTATTTTATACGGAGGAATTAAATTTTTTACAGGTTTAAAAAATTCTAATTAACCGATTATTTCTTATAAAATTATTTAAATGGAGTTTATGCTCCATTTTTTTTTGCTTTTAAGTT
>CAVBJB010000148.1:0-5556 GCA_963595625.1 Lachnospiraceae bacterium
CGACAGCTCCGATCCTTTTGGATTAGAAATTTTTGATAAAGAATTAAATACTATTCTAAAAAATAAAAAAATAACCCGAGTTAACAATTGGAACTATTTTAGATTTTCAGAACACGATACCTTACCAAGTAAGACAATTCTTTATTTTAATACATCTATAGATAAAGAGTATCTTGAAGAAATTTTTGAAAATTTAGAAAACCACGAAGTTTTTATTATTGCAAGCGCACCTTTTAATTATGTTAATGATAGCATTTATACTTATAAGGAAGTTAAACATGTACCAAGTGCAAATCAAAAAGACAGCTTACAGTTTACAAACCCAGATTTAAAAAAATTTAACTCAGCTTTTATTTACAAATCCGATTTCGAAAACATTAATTTAAAAGGTTATAAATCAGAAACCCTAAGTAAATTAAAAAATTCGGTTACCTTTCAACGGTTTAAAATAAAAAACAACTATTTATATCTATGTTATACACCACAGGTATTTACTAATCATTACTTAAAAAATAATTCTCTTGCATATCCTTCTGCCATACTTTCGTACATTAAAAATGATGAAGTAATTTTTTATAACGAAGGATTTAAATATGTTGCTGAACATGACGAATTTGTGCAAAATGACAAAAGTATTTTATATTTTATATTAGAAAACAAGTATTTAAAAATTGCCTTTTACTTATTTTTATTTGGGTGCATAAGCTTTACACTTTTTAAAGCAAAAAGAGTACAAAGAATAATTCCGGTATTACCAGAAAATAAAAACCGAAGTATAGAATTTATAAAAACCATTGCAAACTTATACTACAACTCGGGAAATAATTTAGGGATTATTCATAAAATGAACCAGCAGTTTTTAAATCGAGTAGAAAAAAAATACCATTTAAAAACCGATACTTTAGACAAAAACTTTGTCATACAATTAGCCAAATACAGCAATCAAGAGTATGAATTTGTAAACAAAGTAATTACAAAACTAAAATATTACAACGCAACACACTTTAATCCTACCCAAGAGGAGGTTAATCAACATTACATCAACTTAAAAAAAATTAGCTAATAATGGAAAATATAGAATTTGAAGATCGCTTAAATATTAAAGAAGTAAAGGAAAAAATTGATGCCATCCGTAACGAGATTCATAAAGTTATTGTAGGGCAAGATCAAATTATAGATCAAATTTTAACCGCTTTATTAGCAAACGGGCATATTTTACTAGAGGGAGTTCCAGGAGTTGCTAAAACATTACTTGCAAAATGTTTATCTAAAACTATAAATACAAACTTTAGTCGTATCCAATTTACACCAGATTTAATGCCGTCTGATGTTTTAGGAACTTCTATTTTTGATGCAGGACAATCTAAATTTACCTTTAAAAGCGGACCTATTTTCTCCAATTTTATTTTAATTGATGAGATCAATAGATCCCCTGCAAAAACACAAGCGGCTCTTTTTGAGGTTATGGAAGAAAAACAAGTAACCGTAGACGGAACTACCTACAAAATGCAACAACCTTTTATCGTTATTGCTACCCAAAACCCTGTAGAACAAGAAGGAACTTACAGATTACCTGAGGCGCAACTAGACCGTTTTTTATTTAAAATAAACGTGCAATATCCTAAATTAAACGACGAGATTGAGTTGATTAAGTTAGAACACAGTTTAGACAAATCAAACAAAGTAGATAAAATAACACCGGTAGTTACAGCATCAGAGATTATAAAGATTCAAGAAATTGCAAAACAAGTAATTGTTGAGGAAAACCTAATCCATTACATCGCACAAATTGTTATAGAAACTCGAGAGAATCCATTAATTTATCTTGGAGCTTCACCACGAGCATCGATTGCTATTTTAAATGCTGCTAAAGCAAATGCGGTAATTAGAGGTCGCGATTTTTTAACCCCAGACGATATTAAAGATGTCGTTGCTCCTATTTTAAATCACCGTATCATCATCAGTCCAGATAAAGAAATGGAAGGTCTTACAGCAGATAAAATTGTAAAACAAATAATAGATAAAATTGAACTACCTAGGTAATGATTAACTTCTTTAAATCTTTATACACCACTTACAAGCCTTATTACCTGCTTGCGGGGTGTTGTATCCTTTTTATTTTAACCTTTTTCTTTAATTGGATGTATTATCCAGCGCTTGCTACTACGGTTATTTTAGCTGTATTTTGCTTCGCAGATTTGTATCTTTTATATATAAAAAAAGGGAACATTGTGGCCAAAAGATTGGTTGAAGATAAGTTATCCAACGGTGATGATAATTACATTTACATAACTCTACAAAACTATTACAACCAAAAAATAGAAATCGAAATTATCGATGAGATTCCGTTTCAATTTCAAAACAGAAATTTTCTTTTAAAACACACCTTACAACCTTTAGAGGGTAAAGAGATCAATTATATTTTAAGACCAAATTTTAGGGGAGAATATCAATTTGGTAACCTAATAATCTATGCTCAATCCAAATTAAAGTTTTTTAAAAGACGTTATAACTTTAATGCGCACCAAACCATTAAAGTATATCCATCAATTATTCAATTAAAAAAATACGATTTAAAGGCTATTAACAACAACCTAAGCATGGTTGGTTTAAAAAAAATTCGACGATTAGGTCAAACTACCGAATTTGAGCAAATCAGAGATTATGTAATTGGAGATCAAATAAAAAACATTAACTGGAAAGCAACGGCTAAACGAAATTCTTTAATGGTTAATCAATACCAAGAAGAAAAAAATCAAAACATCTACATGCTGATAGATAAAGGCAGAGTCATGCAAATGCCGTTTAATAATTTAACATTGTTGGATTATGCTGTAAACGCCTCACTTGTTATGGCTAATGTTATACTACAAAAATCAGATAAAGCCGGGATGATGACTTTTTCCAAAAGAGTAGAACAAGTCATTAAATCGGATAATAAAAAAAATCAACTGGCTCGCTTTCTTGACAATTTATACAAAATTGAACCTAATTATTACGAAACTGATTTTTCTAGACTATTTGTTGACCTTAAAAAATACATAAATAATAGAAGTTTACTACTTTTGTTCTCTAATTTTGAAACCTTAGAAAGTTTACAAAGGCAACTACCCTATTTACGTGCAATTGCCAAACAACACGTTTTAGTAGTTGTGTTTTTTGAGAATACAGAAATTACTCAACTTACCAATGTAAATCCAGAAAATACTAAGGATGTTTTTGATCAAGTAATTGCACAAAAATATATCGAAGAAAAAAATCAAATTGTAAGTCAATTAATTAAGTACGGAATTTATTCTGTACTTACAAAACCTGAAAATCTTACAATTGACACTATAAATAAATACCTAGAAATAAAAGCCAAAGGGCTCATTTAATAAAATGAAACAAATTAGTAGCGTACAAAATCCGTTTATAAAATCTATTGTACAATTACAGGAAAAAGCTAAAGCCAGAAAACAATCTGGAACATTTTTAATTGAGGGGCAAAGAGAAATCTCTTTAGCTCATAAAGGTGGTTATTGCTTAGAAACGATATTATTTGTACCAGAAATTATAACTCCGGATCAAATTAGGTTACTAACAAATCAACCGGTAGAATTTATAGAAATCTCTAAAGACGTATATCAAAAACTTGCATACAGAGATACTACAGAAGGAGTATTAGCTATCGCGAAAACAAAAGCATTAGCACTTTCGGATCTAAATTTAAGCAACAACCCATTAATACTTATTGCTGAATCTATAGAAAAACCCGGAAATATTGGTGCCATTTTAAGAACAGCAGATGCAGCTAACGCTGATGCCGTAATTATAGCAGACCCTAAATCTGATTTATATAACCCTAACGTGGTTAGATCGAGCGTGGGCTGTCTGTTTACAAGACAAATAGCAACTGATAGTACAGATAATGTAATAGCATTTTTAAAAGAGAATAATATTAACTTTTATAGTGCAACCTTACAAAATTCAACTTCCTATCACACGCAAGATTATACAAAACCTACGGCATTAGTGGTAGGTACAGAGGCTACAGGTCTTACTCAAAAATGGAGAGATTTAAGTACCAGTAATATTATAATCCCAATGCAAGGAGAAATTGATTCTATGAACGTTTCTGTAGCTGCAGCAATTTTATTATTTGAAGCCAAACGTCAACGAGGGTTTTAAACTAAAATTAGCATTTTAAATACACGATTTTTTCCCTAATTACGGTTATATTTCTTATATTTAGAAATAAACTATACGCAAATTACTATAAAGAACCTCTTTATGACAGAGTTAGAAATAGAAGCTGAAAATAAAGCAATTGCCAAAGAGTATAAAGAATTACTAAGAATAAGCTACCAAACCCTTGCGGATGAGGATAAGCTATTAATTCGTCGTGCTTTTGATATTGCCGTTCGCGCACACAGCGATCAGCGCCGTAAATCAGGCGAAGCCTACATTTTCCATCCAATTGCTGTTGCAAAAATTGTTGCGGCAGAAATTGGACTTGGAGCAACTTCTATAGCTGCAGCACTTATGCATGATGTTATTGAGGATTCAGAAATTACCGCTGAAGAAATCATACAAGAATTAAGTCGAAAAGATGCCGAAGATACTGCTGTTGTAACTGTAGAAAGAGCTACTAAAGTTACACATATTGTTGAAGGGTTAACCAAAATGGCTAAAGTTAAAACCAGTGAAGAGATTTCTTTACAGGCCGAGAACTACCGTAAAATGTTACTAACCCTTAACGATGATGTTAGGGTAATCCTTATAAAAATTGCCGATCGTTTTCATAACATGCAAACCATGGATTCCATGGCAGATTATAAACAGGCAAAAATTGCTTCAGAAACCTTATATATTTATGCTCCTTTAGCACACCGTTTGGGTTTATATAACATTAAAACTCAGCTAGAAGATTTAGGTTTGAGATATACCGAACCAGAAGTATATCACGATATTCTTCAAAAAATGAAGGAAACTAAAGAGGAACAAGAAGCATATATCAAACAAGTATCTGATACTTTAGTACAATCCCTAGATGCTGAAAACATCGAATATTCAATAAAAGGAAGACCAAAATCCATTTATTCTATTCGTCGTAAAATGTTAAAGCAAGGGGTAACTTTTGACGAGGTATATGATAAATATGCCTTACGAATAGTTTATAAATCAGATCCAAGTCAAGAAAAATTCTTAGCCTGGAAAGTTTATTCAATTGTAACAGATCACTACAAACCCTCTCCATCACGTTTAAGAGATTGGATCTCTTCTCCTAAATCTACAGGTTATGAAGCTTTACATATTACTGTAATGGGACCTAAAGGTAGATGGGTAGAAATACAAGTCCGATCGGAAAGAATGGACGAAATTGCTGAGAAAGGATATGCTGCGCATTATAAATACAAAAACGGTGCAAACGAGGATAACAGTTTAGATATTTGGGTGAATCAACTTAAAGAAGTTTTAGAAAGTTCAGAATCTAATGCAGTTGAATTTGTTGAGGATTTTAAATTAAATTTATATTCAAAGGAAATTTATGTATTTACTCCAAAAGGTGAAATT
>CAVBJB010000149.1:0-4486 GCA_963595625.1 Lachnospiraceae bacterium
ATTTTAAGGCTTATATAAAAAATAAGAAGAATGGGAAATACTTAACTAAACATGCTTCTAAATTAGCTGATCATGCAAAGAAAGATGAAATACATTATTTAACTTATAATAGAGTGGATCATTTAATATGTAATGAGGAATTGGTTGTAGAATCCTTAATTTAACCGTTGGCGCAGCGCAATAGGGGTGGGAGCCTTGTGGAGCTCCTTACGTAATGCAATGGAGTAAGAGCGACGGCGTACAGCCCGACCGCGTGAGGTACGAGCGGGGGATTGCCCTTATAAAAAATAAAAGTCTCCCCAAGGTGCTTGAGGAGACTTTGTTATTCTACGTAAAATACGTAACCGTCGCCGTAGTTAATGGCTGTGGTTGATATGGTGATTCCGGTGTGTTGCCTCTCTAAGGACAGTTTGGACATAATGCCGATGGTGTTGGCTCTAAATCCTTGACCAAAGATGAGACGGTAGGATCCGGTTTGTGTTAACGGGATTTGTTTGGTTAATTGGTAGCTGCTGCCGGTGTAGGTTATGGCTCCGGTAAATTCGGGGTCAAATTCCTGAAAGAGCACCCATTGGTTGTTTTCCCATTTTTCGATGTGGTAACCTACTAATAATACGTCTGATTTGGTCATTTCGTAAATGTTTAGCGGGGTGTTTTGCCCTTCTTCCTCGATGAGGTTGGGGATGTCTACATGAAAAGTAAGGTTTTCGTTAAGTTGGTAGTTGGGCTGACGCTCAATTTCTATAAGGTTTGGTTTAGAGATGTAGACCATGTTGTAGAAATCGTCGTCTGAACTGTCGCAAGCGCTAAGGCAAAAAACGCTAGCTAGTGCTAGTATTGATTTTAAGATTTTCATGGGCTTGGGTTTTAAAAACAGTATCCAACATTTGCGCCTATACGGGGTATGTATTTGGGTGAGGCTTGGTTAAATAGGTTGGCTCCACCACCTGCGTAGGCGTCGATAATAAATCGTTCTTTAACTATGATTTTAAATCCTACAGCTAGTCCGGCTGCTAGGTCTGTGTATTTGTCGTATTTTATTTGATAGATGGCGTAGTTGCCGTTATCTATACGTTCTAGGTCTTTGTGTTTACCATTATTTACGGATAAAAAACCCTCAACAAAGTAAAACTTTTTTTGATCGTCTGTTAAGGCGTAGCGTACGTATGGGTTTACGTCTATTTTTGGTAGATAATGAAAATTATCGTGAATGAAATTATCTTTACGATTGGTGTTTTGGTGATATGACATGCTTAAGCCGTAATACCATTGCAGTCTGTGCTGAAATTCGTAAGCAAGGTGTATTCTTCCGTCGAGTGCGAGGGAAAGTACATCGAACTTGATTTCGTGTGGGTGATCTATAATGGATACGTCTCTAAATAAGTCGTAATTTTCTTTCTTTTTCTTTTTTTTGTTCGAATCTGGGGGTAGTTGATTTTGAGCTAAAGAAATTACGGGTATTAAAAAGAGAAGGTATATGAAATATTTTCTCATTCTTGTTAGGTTATACAGACTCAAAAATAGTAATAAAATCCCTATTATAAATAAAAAAGTCTTATTAATTTAAAGTTAACGCCCCAAGAATTTCCTCAGACATAAAGGGTCCTCCAGGATATTGTGCTGTATAGTCTAGATTTAACCAAACTTGACCGCGCTCGTCTATATGGTAAAAAATTTGTTTTTGTTTAGCCTCTTTAACAAATAAAACTTCTTTTATAAGGTATATGGCTGTTTCCAAATCGGCCTTACTACCAATTAACATCTCTGGATACATATGCCCTTGGGTGTGAATGATACGTGGTGTACCGCCAATAGCACGTATACAAGCTGACATAAATATGGCATGATCGTCACAATCTCCAGAGAAATGTTGAAGAGACTCTGATGCTGTAGCTATATATTCCTGACCTTTAGGGTCGTTAACGTAATTCCATTTGTTACGTATTTCTTTAAAGACAGCAAAACATTGGATCATTTGTCTATTTTCCTTAAAACCACGGATGTCCTGAAAATGTTTGGTTGTTGCCATTAATGCAAAGTTTCGAACGCCTGGATTAGAAAATTCTATCGCGTTTAATACTTTGTTTTTGTTAGGAAACGGAAGTAGTTTGGAAATAATTAAATCTTGAGGATAGGGATCGTTAGACATGGAATATACCATGGATCTATAATCCTCGTAAACTTGTAAGTACCCGTAATTTCCAAACATACTGCCATATCCCAATATTAGTAAGTAAAGAGCTATTGCTAAAACTATTATTTTTCTGAAAAATTGTAAGATAAAAAAAAGTAAAGCCGTAATAGCTAAGAAAATTAATACGCGATCTAAATGCAAAGGCCACTCTGGGTCTATGATGTTTTGATGTAATATTATAAAAACCGGAATTACTAGTAATATAATTAATACCAATAAGACAATACTATCCCAAGGCTTTGGTAAGGAAAGCCATTTTTTTAAATTTTGGAATTTAGAAAAATTGGGATGCGTCACGAGATGTTATTTTACTACGTCTTGGTAATTAAGTTTTTGGTCTATTAAATTTAATTTAAATAGATAGTCTTGTACGGTATTAAAGTTTTTGGAGTCAAACTTACGTTGAGACCATTGGGTTAGAGATAACCAATCTTGTACATCCTCTAACTCTAAATTGTAACGAGAGGCAAGTGTTTTATCTATACTCGGGATGTATTTAAACTCGGCAGTAGTTGTGTTTACAATATCTAGAATTTGTTCTAAAACGTGTTGGTTTTGTTGGTAAAATTCTTTTGAAACGGCTATTACAAAACTAGGCCATGGAGTAGGGCAGTCCGCAATTTTTTTAAATATTTTTTTATCTACTAAGGGTTTTGTCATAAAGCGCTCCCACATAAAATAATCTGCTTGTTGATTTTGTAAACTTACTACAGCATTATCTATTGTGTTAACAACTTCGAATTCTAACTTTTTAGTATCCCAATTTTGTTTGTCTGCGTTTACAATTGCCATTAAATGTGAGCCAGATCCATAACGTGATATAGCTACTTTTTTATTTTGTAAATCTTGAATTTTTTGAAAGGGTGCTTGGTAAGCGGTATGTATACCCCAAATTAAAGGAGATTTAACATAGGTTTGGACAATATAGGATGGATTACCAGCGGCAATATCTTTTACGATACCCTCGGTTAAAATAACAGCAATATCGGCCTGATTGTTACGTAATAATTCGCACATTTTACCGGTTCCTTCAGGAACGTCTGTCCATTGTAAATCGATGTCATATTGGCTAAATTCATTGTTTTCTATACACAGGTGCCAAGGTAGATTAAAATGTTCTGGAACACCAACAATTCTAACTGCTTTCATTGTAAAAAATTTGTTAGCTAATATAGTGAATTGTTAGGAAATACGAGAGTTTATATAAAAAAACAATCCCTGCTAAAAGCAGGGATTGATTCGCAAAATTAATAAACAAACGGACACAAATTACATTATGAAAATAATGAAACCAAACTGTCTTTCTTCATAGATCCGTTTTCAGCTAACCTTTGGTGGAATGAAAACGCTTCGCTTAATATATGAGGTGTATGACCTCCGCGCTCAGATGCACGGTTGAAATAATCTAATAAATCTTCTCTATAATCAGGGTGAGCACAGTTATTAATAATAACTAAAGCTCTTTCTCTTGGAGCTAAACCACGTAAGTCCGCTAAACCTTGTTCTGTAACAATAACGTCTACATCGTGCTCTGTGTGATCGTGGTGTGATACCATAGGAACGATCGATGAAATTTTACCATCTTTAGCTACAGAAGCAGTAACGAAGATTGAGATGTGAGCGTTACGAGCAAAATCTCCAGATCCACCAATACCATTCATCATATTTGTACCAGATACGTGTGTAGAGTTAACGTTACCGTAAATGTCACACTCTAAAGATGTGTTGATACCGATAATTCCTAATCTTCTGATAACTTCAACTGAGTTCGAAATATTTTGTGGGCGTAATAAAATTTTACCTTTATAAGAGTCAAGGTTGTTCATTACTCTATCGTAACATTCTTTAGAAACTGTCATTGAAGATGCAGAAGCAAAGTTCATTTTACCAGAATCAATTAAATCAAAAGTTGAGTCTTGTAAAACTTCAGAATACATTACTAAATCTTCAAAATCAGAATTTTGTAATCCACCTAAAACAGCGTTAGCAACTTTACCAATACCACATTGTAATGGCATTAATGATTTAGTTAAACGACCTTCAGCAACTTCTTTTTCAAAGAATTTAACAATATTGTTAGCGATTGCAGAAGTAGCATCATCTGCAGGAGCAATATCACCAGCAGCATCAGTAATATCGTGGAACACAATAGCTACTACTTTAGATGGGTCGATAGCTAAAGTTTCAGATCCAATTTTGTCATCAGACTTAACGATGTTAATTGGTTGACGGTTTGGATATTTTTCTGTAGAATAAATATCGTGTAAACCTTTAATATTTGTTGGAATAGCT
>CAVBJB010000149.1:4496-5537 GCA_963595625.1 Lachnospiraceae bacterium
GGCTGTATTAATTTCTAAAATTAATTTTTCAGCATTCTCAGCAATATCAACATTGTTACCAACAGAAGTAGTGAAAACTAATGAACCGTCTTCTAAAATTTCTGATACTTCAAGAACACCAACATTAATTTTGAATTGACCGTTCATGATGTGCTCAGCCGTTTCTCCTAAATGTTGGTCAATAAATAAAACTTCACCTTTATTAATAGCTTTACGTAAAACTGTATCAACTTGGAAAGGTAAACGTTTTGCTAAAGCATTACTTTCAACTAATGCAGCATCAGTTCCATGACCTAGAGATGCACCTGTTAATAAAGTTACTTTAATGTTTTCAGTAGATGCTCTATTAGCCAAAGCTTTTAAAACTACTTTTGAGTCACCACCTCTAGTAAAACCAGAAGATCCAACTGTCATTCCGTCTTCAAAAAATTTTGCAGATTCCTCAGCAGAAACAACTAAATCTTTGAATGGCGCATATTTTATTCTTTCTAAATTCTTTTCCATAATTATTGGCGTAACTAATTTTTATTTTAAACTATAAATACTTTGCGATTTTATTTCAGTCTTAAAATAAATTTGTTTACTTTGTATTGCAATTTTACAACTTTTATTTCATGTCTTAATATTGTTTAAAGACATAAATATATTTAAAACGGACATTTATAAAATTTTATGGGGAAACAAGCTACAAAATATTATATAACGGATGTGGATTTAGATTCAACCAGTATATATTGTCACCACGATTTAATGGGGGAACTATTGATTCCTACCCATATACATGAAAAGGATCAATTTTTATATACAGAAGGGGGGATAGTATATGTAACGACAGAGTTACGTAATTATTTCTTGCCAGCAAGACATTTTATGTGGATTCCTGCAGGAGTTAAGCATTCCATCCACCCAAGTAGTGAGGATGTAATCATGCGTAACCTTTACTTTCCGAAGGAAAAAGCGGATATTTCATTCTATAAATCAGAAGGAATTTATCCCGTTAATGATATATTATTGCAAATGATCCTTTTTACAAACCGTTGG
>CAVBJB010000150.1:0-5532 GCA_963595625.1 Lachnospiraceae bacterium
GTGATAACGAATGGTTTGGTTGGATTGAAAATTCGATAATTGACGAAGTTTTATTTTTTATTTTAATAATTAGTGGATTAATATATTCTTTCTCTAAAGAAAAGATAGAAGACGAAATGGTTAGTAAAATTAGATTGAATAGTTTGGTATGGGCAACGATTTTTAATTATATACTTATTTTACTGGCTTATATATTTGTCTATGGATTTACCTTTATTAATGTAATGATGGTGGCTTTATTTTCCCAATTATTGTTTTTTATTATTAGATACAAATGGGAAATGTATAGGTACTATAAAAGTTTTTCGTATGAAGAATAATTTAAAAGTTCAGCGTGCTATTTTTAATTTAACCCAAGCTGATTTGGCGGAAAAAATTAAAGTGAGCAGACAGACTATAAATGCTATGGAAGCGGGTAAATATGTGCCTTCAACGGTTTTGGCTTTAAAGTTATCGGCAGTTTTTAATAAGCCGGTTAACGACTTGTTTTTTTTAGAGCCCGAAGATTAAGTGCTTGTTGCGTTAGCGATGGGAGCGGCATCCTTTTAGTGCTGGCTGAGGTTCCCGAAGCCAGTACTAAAAGATACAGCGGACGTAGCGCCGCGGTTTTGCTCGCGGACGCAGTTGCGTGTGCTAAACCGCGGAACGCCCAGATATAAAAAATCCTCCAGAAAAAGATCTGAAGGATTTTTTTATTTTGCTGCGTATTTAAAGCTTAAGTTTTTATTGTTGTCTAAATAAACATATAGATTGTCTTGTTTTTGCTCTAGTTTTACGATTTTTTGTTTTGGGTAATTCTTGATCATGACTTTCTGAATTTCTTTCGGTAAAAAATCCAAGGTTGCCGTACCTTCAATTGTGTAATTTTTAATCCAATTTCCGTCTTGATCAAATTCTAATACCCATTTTTCAAGATGTACCTCGTAGGTTTTAACCCACATGTGACGGCGGTATCCCGCTTTAAGGATAGAATCGTTTGGGTATTTTTTGTTCACATAATCTTTAATAGCGGTAGGCACACTCTTAAGTTTTTGACTGTTATTGAGTGTTTTACTTGTTTCTATATTGTCCTGCGCAAGCGTAAATTGCGATAAAAGGAGGGCTATAAAAAGTAAAAATTTATTCATAATGGATAAGTTAAGTTTGGGTCTTATTTGGAATTTACTTGCAATATAATTTAATTTCTGCTAATTTTTTTTGATTAAAGTCAATTTGTGAAACTTCGTCTAAAATAAAATCTTTTTTATACAGCTTTTTTGTGTCCGGACTAAATACATAGGTGTTAAGTTTTATGATTCGGTCGGGGTGATTTTCAAAAACTTCGAGTCTAAAAATTTTATTTTTTGTAGGGATATTATATTCATTATCCAAATGCTCTATAGTAATACCAATGCCTTTACCTCCATTTTTTTTAACAGCAGCTTCTACACCCTTAATGTCTTTTTGGTATTGGGTTGAGGTTTCTAACATTTTAATTAAAAGTTCGTGGCAGGCATCTGGAACTCCGGTTTCTATAATTTGCGTTGTATTGTTATTTGTTGGAACTATGGTATCAACCGGTTGTGTAAGTTGTAATGAATCTTGAATTTCTGTATCTTGAAGCACTGTGTCTGGTTTGTCTTGTTTACAAGAAGAAATAAATAGTGTTGCTAATAGGGATATTATTATTATAGAATTTTTCATGATTTGTATTTTTATATTATAACAAAAAAAGCTGTCAAATATTGACAGCTAATTTAAAATATTTTGTTTAGATTATTCTGTGTCTAATAAAACGTCTAGAATAGTGATGGCCGCATCGGCAATTTTAGTACCAGGACCAAAAACAGCTACTGCACCGGCGTCAAATAAATATTGATAATCTTGCGCTGGGATAACTCCACCCACAATAACCATAATATCCTCGCGACCAAGTTTTTTAAGTTCTTCTATAACTTGTGGCACTAATGTTTTGTGACCAGCCGCTAAAGAGGAAACCCCTAGTACATGCACATCATTTTCAACCGCTTGTTTTGCAGCTTCTGCAGGAGTTTGGAATAAAGGTCCCATATCCACATCAAAACCAACATCCGCATATCCGGTTGCTACAACTTTTGCTCCACGGTCGTGACCGTCTTGTCCCATTTTAGCAATCATAATACGTGGACGACGCCCTTCGACTTTAGCAAACTCATTAGCTAATGCTTTTGCTTTTTCAAAGCTTTCGTTGTTTTTAATTTCTTTACTGTACACGCCGCTGAAAGATTTAATTTGTGCTTTGTAACGTCCAAAAACAGTTTCTAATGCGTCCGAAATTTCGCCTAAGGTAGCTCTGTTTTCAGCGGCATCAACTGCTAATTCCAATAAGTTTCCGTTTCCTGTTTTAGCCGCCTCTGTAAGTTTAGCTAAGCTTTCTTGAACTTTTTGGTTGTTACGTGTTGCTTTAATTTGATTTAAACGTTCAATTTGTTGTTGACGTACAATTTGATTGTCAACTTCTAAAATTTGTAACGGATCTTCTTTATCTAAACGGTATTGGTTAACTCCAACAATAATATCTTGTCCTGAGTCTATACGAGCCTGTTTACGAGCTGCAGCTTCCTCAATACGTAATTTCGGAATTCCTGATTCGATAGCTTTAGTCATTCCGCCTAAATCCTCAACTTCTTGAATTAAAGCCCAAGCTTTTTGAGCAATTTCGTGAGTTAAAGTTTCTACGTAATAACTACCTGCCCAAGGATCTACGGTTTTTGTTATTTTAGTTTCTTCTTGTAAATAAATTTGCGTATTACGTGCAATACGAGCAGAGAAATCGGTTGGTAATGCAATAGCCTCATCTAAAGCATTTGTGTGTAGCGATTGTGTACCTCCAAAAGCAGCTGCAGCTGCCTCGATTGCGGTGCGCGCCACGTTATTAAACGGATCTTGCTCTGTTAATGACCATCCCGATGTTTGACAGTGCGTACGTAAGGCTAAGGATTTGTCGTTTGCTGGATTAAATTGCTTTAAAAGTTTAGCCCATAGCATACGAGCGGCACGCATTTTAGCAATTTCCATAAAATGATTCATTCCAATAGCCCAGAAAAAGGAAAGGCGAGGAGCAAAGTCATCAATCTTCATCCCGGCTGCTAATCCTGTACGAATGTACTCTAAACCATCAGCCAAAGTATAAGCTAACTCAATATCCGCAGTAGCACCTGCTTCTTGCATATGGTAACCCGAGATAGAAATAGAGTTGAATTTTGGCATGAATTTACTTGTATACTCAAAAATATCAGCAATGATTTTCATGGATGGAGTAGGTGGGTAGATGTAAGTATTACGCACCATAAACTCTTTTAAAATATCATTTTGTATAGTTCCTGAAAGTAATTTTTTATCAACTCCTTGCTCTTTAGCTGCTACGATGTAAAATGCCATAATAGGTAAAACAGCACCGTTCATGGTCATAGATACGGACATCTCATCTAAAGGAATTTGGTCGAAAAGAATTTTCATATCTTCCACCGAGTCAATAGCAACTCCGGCTTTACCAACGTCACCCACTACACGTTCGTGATCCGAATCGTATCCGCGGTGCGTTGCTAAGTCAAAAGCTACCGAAAGACCTTTTTGCCCTGCAGCTAAATTTCTGCGGTAAAATGCGTTAGATTCCTCAGCCGTAGAAAATCCAGCATATTGACGAATGGTCCACGGACGACGCACATACATGGTTGAATATGGTCCACGTAAGTTTGGTGCAATTCCAGCTGCATACCCAATATGTTCTACCGACTCTAAATCTTGAGCCGAGTAGTCTTGTTTTATATCAATACCTTCAGCAGTTGTAAACGTTGCTTGTGCGTTTATACTAAAATCTGGTGTTTGTAATTTTATGTTTTGAATGTCTTTTCTCATAATTCATAGAAATTTAAAATCGATTATTCAGCAGTGTTTTCCTGCTCTAAACGATCTTGTTCCATTTTTTCGGCTAAACGTTTTTCGATTATTGGAATTACAACTTTTTTACCTGCTTGTTTTTTAACAAATGGGAAAAGTTCTAATTCATCCTTCATTTTATCCGCTTTGTTAGGATATTTATTAGTTCCTAATAAAACCTCTTTTCCAGCATCAAATAATTCTTGTTCTTTAGCGGCTGATTCGTTGATCATTTTTTGGATGGCTCCGTTTAAAAGTCCAGCCAAGAAACCGTTATGAGATTCTATTTTCTTGAAAAGTTCTAGAGCGTTTTGCGCTAAGGTATGAGTAAGATTTTCTATGTAATACGCACCGTCAGCCGGGTTATTAACTTTGTCTAAGTAACTCTCGTTCTTTAAAATTAATAATTGGTTACGAGCAATACGATCTCCAAATTCGTTATTTTTATGGAAAATTACATCATAAGGTAAGTTCATTACTGCATCTGCACCTCCAATAATGGCACTCATACATTCTGTAGTAGTACGTAACATATTGGTATTAAAATCGTAAAGTGTTTTGTTGCGTTTTGTTGGGAAAGCTAATATGTGAAGTTTAGCTTGTGTATTATAAATTTCGTTTAAGGAATTAAATAAAACACGTAAAGCTCTTAGTTTAGCTATTTCAAAAAAGTAATTAGTTCCAACAGCTACTTCAACAACGATAGTTTTAGAATAGTCTTGAATTAAATTAAAGTATTCATTTATATGCGCTAGTGTAAAGGCTAACTGTTGGGTAATTGTAGCACCAGCATTTTGTGTTAAACTTGCGTTTACAGAAACAACAGTATAATTGTTAAGTGTATTCGCTAATTTAGTGATTAGTTCTAAATCCTCTTCTTGGTTTTTAAACCATGTGCCCTCACTTGCTAAGTTTCCAATAACATCAATTAAAGCATAAACCGTAAAAGTTGTATTGGTTAAGGCAGTATCCAGTTTAGCTAGATAATCTTCAGATAAAAATTCAAAAGCTAAGTAAACAGTAATGTCCTTTTTATCTAAAGCATTTAAAAGAGCTATAACATCAACGTTTTCGTTAGGAATGATGAATTTTAAACTTTCTGCACCTCTTTGTAAGCTGTTGTTAGCTTTATATATAGATTTTTGAATGTCGTGAACAAAAATGTCTTGAGTAATTTTAAACTCAGAAACTTTAGTATTGGCATTTAAAATAGTCTGTACTTCGTCGTTATGATAAAAAGGTCGAACTTTAAAACCTTCTGGTGTTTCCCATAATAAGGTCTCATTATAATCCGCTCCTTTTAAATCGTATTGGATTAAATTTTTCCATTGTTTGGAAACTACGGGTTCAAAATCAGTAAATAGTTTTTGATCCATTGTTCAAAATTTATAAATAAGTTAGTTTTAGTTAGCATCATTATCTTGATCGTCAAACTCAATAATATAAATATCTTCGTTTGGACGTTTCATGAAGTATTTTTCGCGAGCATAACCTTCCAGTTTTTCACTTTTACGCAGCTCGTCTATTTGTTTTTGATCTTTTTGAATTTGATCTAGGTAATATTCTTTATTATTTTCTAATTCCGAAATTTCTGCATTTAAAACCCTATGATCTAAGTAGGAGTAGTTATCAAAA
>CAVBJB010000151.1:0-5466 GCA_963595625.1 Lachnospiraceae bacterium
GTATTTATACTGTTTCTTAGCTAAAAGAGGTGTTTTAGCAATTACTTTTAAAATGGTATCGTTGTAATCGTTTCTCAAAAATAAATTTTCTGAAACTTGTTTAGAAAAATCCTTTGTAAATGTTTTACTATAAAAAGTAGAATCTGGTCTTTTATTAGCATTTAAAGTATTTAGATAAAATCCTACCCAAGGATGCAATTTGGCCTGATGTAAGAGCATATCTTTTACATTTAAATCTTTTTTATCTGTTTCATTAAATTCTTTTAACAAATTTCCTAATTTATCATCAAAACTATATTTCCCTTCTTCATAAGCTTTCATCATCATAGGTAAGGTTGAAAGTATTTTTGTTAGAGAAGCTAAATCGTAAATGTCAGAGTTCTTAACCGGTGTAGTTTTACTGTAATCATGAAAACCAAAGGCTTTTTCGTAAATAATTTTTCCTCTTCTAGCAACTAAAATTTGCATTCCTGGAGCCATTTTTGCATCTATAGTTGATTTAGCAACTGCATCAATTTTATTTAAGATTGAAGAATCCATGCCTACATTCTCGGGTAATGCTGAACTTAAAGTGTTTAATCCTAACGTTTTAAACCCTGTATTTACGGGCATAATCGGATTTATTGACACTGGCAACTCTCCTCTTGCTCCAATACCTCCAAAAATTACATCAGCCGCAGCAGCTTGTGCTACATCCATATTTTGATACGCTACAACTACGTCCGAAATTTTTGAAAAATCTTTAATATCCAATAAAGTATAAGGCCTTGCAAATACGGTAAATATTACACTATTAGATGCTGATACGCTTTGTAATATATCTAACTCTGATTTTGCAAAAAGTTGCTTTTTCCATGCTCCATCCTCTTTATGATAACCTACAATAACTTTAGAATAACTTTTTAGATCTTGTAATAAAGTAGGACTTTTAGAATCCATCTCTGTGATTTCTGCGTAATGTCTTAAATTTGCTAAAAAAGCTTGGTTGGCTCCGTCACCAATTTTAATATAAGCAATTTTTTCTGTTAAAGGATTTTTAATTGGTAAATCTCCTACACTTTTTTTAGCAATTGTTATAACATGATCAAAAATTTCTCTATTTAAAGCGTGGTATTTTGGTTGATTTAAGTCTTGATAAAGATTTTTTAAATCTATAGGTTTGTAGTTGTTTAGACCTACGTAATATTTATATTTTAGAATCTTTTTAACTGAATGCGCTAAACGTTTGTCTGAAAATAAATCGTTTTCATAAGCCGTTTTAAATTTTTGAATAGCCAAGGGCACATTCTCTGCAAACAACATTACATCATTTCCTGCTAAAAACGCTGCCAAATCAATTTCTCCAGGAGATTTAAAATTTGCAGCCCCTTTCATGTTTAAAGCATCAGTAAAAATTAGACCTTCAAAATCGTAATCGTCTTTCAGTAATTTAGTTACAGTTTTATAGGATAATGAAGTTGGCAAACCTTTTTGATCCTCCAAGGTAGGAACTTCTAAATGTGCAACCATTACACTAGCCATACCGGCTTTAATTGCACTTTTATAGGGATAAAGCTCTACATTATCCAATCTCTTTCTATCCATATTTAAAAATGGTAAGGCGTGGTGAGAATCTGTTGATGTATCACCATGCCCTGGAAAATGTTTACCAGTGGCAAATATTCCGCCATTCTGTAAACCCTTAATATAGGCTACCCCTTTTTGAGCAACATTTTCTGGATTTTCACCAAAAGATCTATTACCAATAATAGGGTTTAAAGGATTTATATTAACGTCAAGTACCGGTGCAAAGTTAAAATGTGCACCAATTCTTTTAGTTTGTTCGGCCATAGCAAAGCCTACCTTTTCAATTAATTTATTGTTTTGCACAGCTCCTAAAGTCATATTCCAAGGGAAAACAAAGGTAGAATCTAAACGCATAGATAAGCCCCACTCTGCATCTATACCTATTAGCATAGGTACTTTGCTCTTTTCTTGATATCTATTGGTTAATTTAGCTTGTCTATTTGGACCTCCCTGAAAAAATATTAGCCCCCCAATTTTATAATTTTCTACTAATTTTTCCACTTCTTTATAATGTGCCTCATTTTTATTAGAATAGGCAGCAATCATAAAAAGCTGACCAACTTTTTCATCAAAAGTCAGTTGGTTATAAACGCTATCAACCCAACGGTTCATTTCCCGATCATTGACTTGATAATAACTTGATATTTTTTGTCCGTAAGAAAGTAAACTAAAACAAAAAATTAGTGAAACATAAAAATAACGCATGGTAATATAGGAGTGTGTTTTAAAAAAAATCATCATACTGAGGCATGATGATTTTTATAGGTTTTAGATTTAGTTTAAAAAAAACGACTATGCCAACTCTCTTTCGCTGGAACTTCCCAAAAATCCTGCCATTCAGCAATTGTATTAACTAAATTGTTGAATACAATAGTATTTTCTGATACTGCTTTTTGTTTAGCCATCTGTTTAAACTCGATTAAAGGCTTATGAGCAATATGTTCCCCTAATTTAAAGGTTACATTCATTTTATCCAATAAATCTATCTGATATTTTTGTTCTAGCGACTGAATAAACATCACTGACGAATCAATTGAACAACCCGTTACGTTTTGTATGTTTTGATCTACAGCAATGATAATGAATCTATTATATTTTAAAACGTAAGACGCATGCAGGGGTGACCCATGGGCTGCCCATTGTTCTAAAAATATTTTTAATTCAGTTTCAATATCTTGAATCTCAGCATCTGTTAATTTTCGATTGGATTGATAGATCCAAATTCTTGAATCTTCTGGTAAAGTATTAAAGTCTACTAACATAAATTTTATAAGAATTACACAAATTTAGTTTTTTTTATATACAGAAAAAAGCCAATGCATAAAACATTGGCTTTTTTTAGACTATTTTTTTGAAAGAGTTATAGATCTTGAGCGTTTGCAATAATTTCAGCAATATCTAAAACCTGTACTTCTCCTTCTTTATGGTTAAATTTAACACCATCTGTTAACATTGTATTACAGAATGGGCAACCTGTGGCAATTACATTTGGAGAAACTGCTAAAGCGTCTTCAGTACGCTCCATGTTAATGTCTTTATCCCCTTTTTCTGGTTCTTTAAACATTTGCGCCCCTCCTGCTCCACAGCACAATCCATTTTTCTTAGAACGCTTCATTTCTACTAATTCAGCGTCTAATTTCTCCATTAATTCACGTGGTGCTTCATACACGTCGTTAGCTCTACCTAAATAACATGGATCATGGAACGTAATTTTTTTACCTTTAAATGATCCACCTTCAATTTTTAATCTTCCTTCGTCTAATAAAGATTTTAAAAATTCCGTATGGTGTACTACTTCGTAGTTTCCACCTAACTCTGGCCACTCATTTTTAATGGTATTAAAACAATGTGGACAAGCAGTAACAATTTTCTTTACCTCATAAGCATCAAGCACTTGAATGTTCATCATGGCTTGCATTTGGAAAGCAAACTCGTTACCTGCTCTTTTAGCTGGATCGCCTGTACAGCTTTCCTCTTGACCTAAAATTGCAAATTCTACACCTGCTTGGTTTAATATTTTTACAAAGGCTTTTGTTATTTTTTTAGCTCTATCATCAAAACTTCCTGAACAACCTACCCAAAATAAAACTTCTGGCTGTTTGCCTTGGGCCATAAAATCGGCCATTGTTGGAACTACTAAATTTGACATATTTGTTTTCGTTGTAATCGTTAGTTAAAAATTATGCTTCGTCTACCCAATTGGCTCTATCCATTTGGTTATACTGCCATGGTGCACCATTGTTTTCAATATTAGTCATCATATTATTTAGTTCCATTGGAGCAGCGGACTGTTCCATAACTAAATATCTACGCATATCCATAATGATTGAAAGTGGAGAAATACTTACAGGACACTCCTCTACACATGCATTACATGATGTACAAGCCCATAATTCCTCTTTGGTAATATAATCATTTAATAACGATTTTCCATCGTCTACAAATTGACCTCCGTTAGCGTCAATGTTTTTACCCACTTCTTCTAGACGATCACGTGTACTCATCATAATTTTACGAGGTGATAATAATTTCCCTGTAATATTTGCTGGACAAGACGATGTACAACGTCCACATTCTGTACAAGTGTATGCATTTAATAATTGAACCCAATTAAGATCCATAACATCGGATGCTCCGAATTTTGCAGGCGCTGCATCTGCGTTTTCAGCAGGCATTGCATACGGATCTGCGTTAGGATCCATCATTAACTTAACTTCGTTAGTTACTGATTCTAAGTTAGTAAACTTCCCTTTTGGGTTTAAATCTGCAAAATAGGTGTTAGGGAATGCTAATAATATATGTAAGTGTTTAGAATAATATAAATAATTCATAAATCCTAAAATACCCAATATGTGTATCCACCAACAAGCTCTTTCTACCATATATACAGATTCTGGTGACCAACCGTTGAATATTGGAGCAATAAACTGTGATATTGGAAAGCTTCCTACTTGTGTAAAATGTGAGTAATCTAGATTTTGTAAATGATAATCTGCGGCATTCATGGTTAAAAACACAACCATTAATACAGTTTCTATCATTAAAATTATATTGGCATCGTTTTTAGCCCATCCTTTTAAATCTATGTGATTAAAACGTTTTAGATGTATAATATTTCTTCTGATAAAAAAGGCTACTACGGCAACAATAACTAATAAGGCTAACACCTCAAAAGATCCTATAAGGAAATTGTAAAAACCACCCATAAAAGATAAAATACGGTGTGTTCCAAATAATCCGTCGATTAGAATTTCAATCATTTCAATATTAATGATTACAAAACCTACATATACAAGTATATGTAAAATTCCGGCAATAGGACGTCTTACCATTTTAGACTGACCTAAAGCAATCATTGCCATATTTTTAAAACGCTCACTAGCATTATCAGTTCGGTCAATGTCTTGACCTAGTTTGATATTACGAATGAGTTTTTTGACATTTTTGGCAAAAAAGCCAAAACCGATAGCCAAGACAATTGCAAAGAAAATATTGTCTAAATAACTCATGAGTTCAATAAATAGTTTAGTTAGTAATTATATGTATTTGTTTGTATATTAAAATTTGCGATTTTAATTAGTTTTGTGCTTCAACTTCTTGAGCTGGCGCACTATAAGGTTTGTTTTTTTTACCGAAAACAGAAATATTAATGTAACGTGTTGGGTTTAAACGTACATCTTCTAACAATAAATTCAATTCTTTAGATGCTTTGCTTAGGTTGTTGTACATAGCATCGTCTTTTAACAATTTACCCATTGTACCTTTACCATTTTCTAAATCAGCCATTAATGCGTTTACATTTCCCAAAGTTGCTTCTAAATCTTTAACTAATTTATCAATCTGAGCTTTTTCTAAGTCTGAAGATATTTTAGCAAAGTTTTTAGTTGTAGTATCTAGGTT
>CAVBJB010000152.1:0-5437 GCA_963595625.1 Lachnospiraceae bacterium
TGAGAAAGGTGTACTTCTTGGTAAAGAATTGTTTTATGATGGTAATTTAGCTTCTGATGGAGTTGTAGCCTGTGCATTTTGCCATATTCAAAAAAATGCTTTTACCCATCACGGCCATTCTTTATCTCATGGTGTTGCGGATCGTATAGGTATTAGAAATACACCTCCTTTACAAAATTTAATTTATAGTAAATATTTTATGTGGGATGGTGTTGCAGAGAATTTAGATTTAGTTTCAATAATCCCTATTACTTCAGAATTTGAGATGGATCATAATCTCCCTGAAATAATAGAATATTTAAAATCGAATCGATCTTATAGAAATAAGTTTAAAGAGGCATTTAGAGACGGAGAAATTAATTCTGAAAATTTCTTAAAAGCTATGAGTCAATTTTTAGCAACTCTTATTTCCTCAAATTCAAAATACGATAAAGTTATGCGTAATGAGGGAGAAGTTTTTACAATTGCTGAACAAAGAGGCTATGAAGTTTTTCAAGTTAAATGTGCCACTTGCCATAGTGGTACTTTATTTACTGATCAGACCTTTAGGAATACAGGCTTGCCAATAAATCCTATTGTAGATGATAAAGGAAGATTTAAGTTTACAGAATCAACTATTGATGCATATAAATTTAGAGTTCCTAGCTTACGAAACATTGCTCTTACAGCACCCTATATGCATGATGGTAGATTTTTAAATTTAGACGCAGTCCTAGACTTTTACACTAATGGTGTAATAAATTCTCAAAATCTAGATCCATCCTTAATCCAAAGTAATGGTCGTTTAGGTATTTCTTTATCCGATCAAGAAAAGCAAGATATTAAGCAATTTTTAGAAACCTTAACAGATTTAGAATTTATCACTAATTCTAAATTTTCAGAATTTTAAATATGAAAAATTTAAAATATTTAGCCTTATCAGCATTTTATTTTTTAGCAATAACTTCTTGGGCCTGTGATTTTTGTGGATGCGCAACAAATGGCGGAAGTTTAGGTTTATTAAACTTAGATAGAAATTCTTTTTTAGGGATGCGGTATATTAACCAATCTTATAAAACTAATGATGGATTGTATCAAAATTCTTTATGGAGAAATGAAGATTATAATACAGTACAAATTTGGAGTAAAGTTAATCTTTCAAATATTTTTTACATTTCTGCAATTCTACCCTATCACACTCATAATAGATCTTTAGATTCAAACTCCAAAAATATTACTGGATTAGGTGATGCTATTATTTTAGGAGGTTTTAACGTAATAGAAAAAGATAAACATCAGCTACAACTTTCAGCGGGTGTAAAATTGCCCAGTGGAACTTATGATGAAATGAGTAACGGTAGTACTAACCCTGGATTTCAATTGGGTACTGGTAGCATAGACTTTTTATTAGCTGCAGATTATAAATTAGCTTTCACTAAATTTATTTGGACAAATACTATTAATTATAATTATAAAACTGAAAATTCAAAAAATTATAAATTTGGGAATCAGTTAAATGTAAGTTCAAGTATTGGATATAAAATTACTTCTAAATCTATTGATATTGTTCCTACTATCGGAATTGCGTCAGAAGTATATGCTGCAAATACTTTTTACGATTATGAAGTTTTAAATACCGAAGGTGATATAACGTTGTTAAAATTTGGTTCCGATGTAAAACTAAAAAATTTTGCTTTAGGCTTTCAATACCAAGCACCAATTGCACAAAATTTAAATTCAGGCTTAGTAAAAAATATTTCGAGATCTAGTATATATATAAACTATAATTTTTAAACATTTTATAATAATTTTTTATATTGAGTAAGAACTTATTTATTTTAAAGCTTTTAAAGTGTTTTTTTAGTTTAATGATGTATGAAGTAATCCTTTTTTTAAAAGTCCTTTAAATGTAAATTAATGACGTGGTTTTTTATAGTTTAAATCTATTGAATTTTAAATTTGCATAATTATTGTAAATAAAAAGAGCGAACATAACATGTTCGCTCTTTTATTAATTTATAAAATATGTTTTATTTTAAAAAAACTGTTTTTACATCACCTTCAACTTTTACAGTTGTTACGTCATGTTTAGATAAGTTTTTAATTGATACGTCCCATTTCTTACCACTTAAACCAGCAGCCATTTTTAAAGCTCCTAATTCATATTCATTATTGTTTTTCTCTAGTAAATCAACAATAATTTTTTCTTCAGCAGTTAATTCAAACGCAGGTGCAGCTTTTTCTGGACGCATTTGAGGGAAAAATAATACCTCTTGGATCGATGGATTATTAGTTAAGAACATAATTAAACGGTCCATACCAATTCCTAAACCACCTGTTGGAGGCATACCGTACTCTAACGCGCGTAAAAAGTCCTGGTCAATAAACATCGCTTCATCATCCCCTTTTTCAGATAATTTTAATTGCTCCTCAAAACGCTCACGTTGATCGATAGGGTCATTAAGCTCTGAGTATGAGTTTGCAATTTCTTTACCACAAACCATTAACTCAAAACGCTCTGTTAACTCAGCATCATCTCTATGTTCTTTAGTTAATGGAGACATTGCTTTTGGATAATCCGTAATGAAAGTGGGTTGAATGTAGTTTCCTTCACATTTTTCACCAAAAATTTCATCAATTAATTTTCCTTTACCCATGGTTTCGTTAACATCAATGCCCATTGATTTTGCAGCTTCAAATAATTCAGCTTCAGATTTTCCATCAATATCAAAACCTGTGAAATCAATAATTGCTTGACGCATTGTAACACGCTTGTATGGTGCTTTAAAGTCAATTTCGTGTTCACCAAAAGTAGCTTTTGTTGTTCCGTTTACTGCAATTGCACAGTGCTCTAACAATTGCTCTGTAAACTCCATCATCCAGTTGTAATCTTTATAAGCAACGTAAATTTCCATTGCTGTAAACTCTGGATTATGTGTACGGTCCATACCCTCGTTACGGAAGTTTTTAGAAAACTCGTAAACCCCTTCAAAACCACCAACAATTAATCTTTTTAAATAAAGCTCGTTAGCAATACGCATGTATAATGGAATGTCTAAAGAGTTGTGGTGCGTAATGAACGGACGCGCAGAAGCTCCACCAGGGATAGATTGTAATACAGGAGTTTCTACTTCCATATATCCTCTATCGTTAAAGAAATTACGCATTGCAGTAAATAACTTGGTACGTTTAATAAAAATTTCTTTTACTTGTGGGTTTACTACTAAGTCTACGTAACGCATACGGTAACGTAATTCTGGGTCAGTAAATGCATCGTAAACATTTCCTTCTTCGTCCATCTTTGGTAATGGTAATGGGCGTAAAGTTTTGCTTAATACTGTAAATTTAGTTACACGGATACATTTAGCACCTACTTGAGTTGTAAATAATTCACCTTCTATACCGATAAAATCTCCTAAATCTATTAATTTACGGAAAACGGTATTATATAAAGTTTTGTCCTCGTCTGGGCAAATTACATCTCTATTTAAATATAATTGAATACGTCCTTCAGAATCTTGTAACTCGGCAAATGATGCTTTACCTTGGTCACGAACACTCATTAAACGACCAGCAACAATTACCTTCTTACCTTCCTCAAAAGTTTCCTTGACCTGCTTCGAAGTATGATCTACTGGAAACAAATTTGCTGGATAAGGATTGATGCCAAGTTCTCGTAACTTGCTCAATTTCTCTCTTCTGATGATTTCTTGTTCTGAAAGTTGCATGATTAAATTTTAAATTAATTTTTTAACGTGCAAAGATACGTATAAATTTTAAAAATGTAATTACCTTAAATAGTGCATTTGTTAGCTTTTATTGTAAATTTGTCTATAAAATAAAAACATTGTGTTTTTGGTGCGTTTTTATAGTGCTATATTCTATTTAGAAATTTTTTTCTCATGATTATAAATCTAAATTGATTGCATTTTAAAATAAATAGGTATAGAGACTATGCATTTTCTGACTTAATGAATTTAAATTAAACCAAAAACGGATAAGATATATAATACATGAATAAAAAAGTTGTAGTAACGGACTTAGGTTTCAAGGATTATAAAGAAACTTGGGACTTTCAAGAAGAAGTTTTTCAATCTATTATAGTAATTAAATCATCAAACAGAAAAAATAATCAGACGGAAGAAACACCAAATTATTTTTATTTTGTTGAACATCCCCATGTTTATACTTTAGGAAAAAGTGGAGATATAAGTAATCTATTATTATCAGAACAACAATTAGCCACAAAAGGTGCAACTTTTTATAAAATTAATAGGGGTGGGGATATAACGTACCACGGACCTGGGCAAATTGTAGGTTATCCTATTTTAGATTTAGAAAATTTTTTTACGGATATTCACAAATATTTACGCTTATTAGAAGAAGCTATTATTCTTACACTTGCTGATTATGGTTTAAAGGCTGAAAGAAGTGAAGGAGAAACGGGAGTTTGGCTTGGAGTAGGAACACCTTTTGCTCGTAAAATATGTGCAATGGGGGTAAGAGCCTCACGCTGGGTGACAATGCACGGTTTTGCTTTAAATGTAAATGCTAATTTAGGATATTTTGATAATATTATTCCATGTGGAATTAGAGGAAAAGCAGTAGCTTCATTAAATGTTGAATTAGGTGTTGACAAAGTGGATGAACACGAGGTTAAAAATAAAATTCTTAAACATTTTGCAGAATTGTTTGAAGCAGAAATTAACTATATATAGAATACTATTATATATGTATAAAAAAGAGAACCCAAATAGGTTCTCTTTTTTTATAAATCTAAACTTAATTGTTCGTTATCTGGTAAAAGTTTAAATGACATTCTGTGATAAGGACTAGGTCCGTATTTCGCTATTGCCACTCTGTGATCCTTGGTTGGATACCCTTTATTTTTTTTCCAATTATACATAGGATATTCCTCATGAATTTTGTCCATATATTCGTCTCTTGCTGTTTTTGCTAGAATTGATGCAGCAGCAATTGACATATATTTAGAGTCTCCTTTAACAATTGTAGCATGAGGGATTCCTTCTATAGGTTTGAATTTATTTCCGTCAACTATTAAAAAATCAGGTTTTATTGTAAGATTTATTGCACATTCTTGCATACCTTTTATAGAAGCGTTCAAAATATTGATTCTGTCAATTTCCTCTGGATATATGTTAATAACCTTAAATGTTAAAGCTTGTTCCACAATTAAATCCCGAAGTTTAAACCTTGTTTTTTCTTTCAATTTTTTTGAATCAGTTAATACTTCGTTAATAAAGTCTAAAGGTAATATTAATGAAGCGCATGTTACTGGTCCTGCCAAACATCCTCTTCCTGCTTCATCTGCTCCTGCTTCATATTTAAAGTCTGAATATTTTGATAATAACATAAAAAATTATTTAATTATTGTATATATTTTTTTTTTATTAATTAAAATCTAAGTTTTGTTGTTGCTTGTCGATTTCTATTGAAT
>CAVBJB010000153.1:0-5414 GCA_963595625.1 Lachnospiraceae bacterium
TTTGATTTATTACATCAATATTTTTTTCTTTGATTACACGCATTACTTTATTCATGTTTTTGTAATCAAATTTTAGGATGTAATTTATATTGATGGTCTTTTCTATAATTTCAGCTTCTTCGAGCGCCATTTTTGCAGATTCCCTATAAGCTGTAATTAAACCACCAACTCCAAGTTTTATTCCTCCAAAGTACCTTACTACAACAATTAATATATTAGTTAAGTCATAAGATTGAATTTGGCCATATATCGGAGCTCCTGCTGTATTACTAGGTTCTCCATCATCATTGGCTCTATGATACAGAGTAGTGGTACCTATCTGGAAAGCATAACACCAATGTCTAGCAGTATGATGTTCTTTTTTAATTTGCTCTAATATAGCTTTTATTTCCTCTTCTTTCTCAACCGGAAAAGCATATCCAAAAAATTTACTGTTTTTTTCTTTATAAAGAATCTCTGGAGTAGGCTCACTTATAGTTTTATAGGTATCTTTTTCCAAAAGTATTATTTGTGTTATAAATTGACAATGAGTAATGTTAGGAATTTTATTTTTAAAGTTTTATATTTTTATATGTACATACTTTGTCTAACAAAAACTCTTGTTGCTGTATTAATGTATTATTATGTAATATAGGTGCTGCTATACCATCTTTAAATTCAGTATTACCTTTACAAACATGGGCTTCATCCCACAGGTTACTATCTATAAAAGATTGTAAGGTTTGGGTACCACCCTCAATAATTACTGATTGTATATTGTGTTGATATAAGATGTCTAAAATTTGGTTTACTCTATGGGAATTAAAATCCATTGTTTCAAAATGAATATTTTGGTCAACCCCTTTTTTATGTTCATTAATTACTATAGTTTTTACAGATTGATCGTAAATTTTTAAATCTGTTTTCAAGCTTAAATATCGATCTAGTATAATTCGCGTAGCACTTCTTCCAAAATAATCTCTAGTATCTAATTTAGGATTGTCAGCCAATACGGTATTTGTTCCTACCAAAATAGCTTGCTCTTCACTTCGTAACTTATGAACCCATTGTCTGGTATAGGTGTTGGTAATCCAAACCGGTTTATTTTCGATTTTAGTTAAAGGAGCAATATATCCGTTTTGTGTTTGTGCCCATTTAAGTATTACATACGGACGTTTTTTTTGATGGTAGGTAAAAAAACGTTTGTTAGATTCCCAACATTGCTTTTCTAGTACTCCAACAACCACATCGATTCCGGCTTGTCTCATCTTTTCGATCCCTTTTCCTGCAACTTCGCTAAAAGGATCAATCATACCAACCACCACCTTTTTAACACCTTTAGAAATTACTAAATCGCAACATGGAGGTGTTTTACCAAAATGCGAACAAGGTTCTAAGCTTACATAAAGGGTAGAGTCTGGTAAAAGATCTGGATTTTTTACTTGTTTAAAAGCGTTAACCTCGCCATGAGGACCTCCGTATGCAGAAGTAAAACCTTCGGCAATAATTTTGTCATTGTGTACAATAACCGCACCTACAGATGGGTTAGGCATTGCCCAGGGTAAACCGCTTTTTGCAATTTCCAAACATCGGGCCATATAATATTCATGAGTCTTCACGCTGCAAAAATAATTTTTTTTAATGGGATATCATTTCTTTTGCTTATCAATAGTATTTTTGTACTTAAAATAGCCCAATATGTTAATAAGAAAATATAGAGACCAATTTAAAACAAAATTAGTTGATTTGTATGATGAAGGTGAAGTAGATAGTTTTTTTTATATGTTGTTAGAAGAATATAACGGCCTAAAAAAATATCAACTTGCTTTAGATCCAGGTTTGGAGTTAACCACAGATCAACAAATGTTATGGGATTTTGCTACCTCTCAACTACAGCAATTTAAACCCATACAATACATAATTGGTAAAGCTTATTTTTATGAGGGAGTTTTTGCTGTTAATCCTTCTACTTTAATTCCTAGACCAGAAACTGAGGAATTGGTTGATTTAATTATTAAAGACCATCCCAATCCTAATCTTAAAGTTATGGATATAGGTACGGGATCCGGGTGTATTGCTATTTCCTTAGCAAATTTTTTAAACGAAGCCCAAGTTTTTGCCATGGATGTTTCTCCTAAGGCTTTAGAGATGGCTAAACACAACGCTGTTGTTAATAAAGCTAAAGTAGAGTTTATTTTACAAAGTGTTTTAGAGTTGGATGAATTACCAGGGGCTTTTGACATTATAGTATCTAATCCGCCTTACGTTCGTAATTTAGAAAAGGTAGAAATTAAACCTAATGTATTAAATCATGAACCGCATTTGGCCTTGTTTGTAGAGGATGAAGATCCATTAATTTTCTATATTAAAATTACCGAACTGGCTATTAAAAATTTAAACTCTGGCGGAACACTATATTTTGAGATTAATCAATACTTAGGCCCGGAGACGGTACAAATGATCGATAACTACAAAGCTTTCAAAAATATTGAATTAATAAAAGATATGTATGGTAACGACCGTATAATTAGAGCCGTAAAAATATAAGTTCACAAACCCACCTTGTTGGTGGGTTTTTATTTTAAGTTTTTTAAAAAGTTTTAGTTAATCAAAATGTTGTACTTTTAAAGAAACTATTTCGTTTTCAATTTTTGTAGACATTTTTGTCATACATAAATTAATTGTGATCTAATTTTGTAAATATTAATATGGTAAAATATTTAAAAGAAGTTTTAGTTCAATATTTTTCTGTGCATTTAAGGCATATACATTGTACTGAAATTAAAAATAGCGCGCCACATTCAAACTTCTACATTCAAGTAGCAGGTCAATCGTATTATTTACAATTATTAGACGACAACCTAATGTACGATGTTACTTTGCAAACCTCTTGTTACATCAACACATTTTTTAAAAATTCCAATCTCGATTTAAATTCCAAACCTTTTAAAATTGTAAAAAATAAACTTGGTCATCCTGTAACCGAATTTAAAAATCAATACTGGCGTTTATTCGAAATACCCGATAATATATCGTCCCTAAATAAAGTTACAGATATTTATGCAGCCAAACAGGTAGGGCAGTTATTGGGTAAACTCCATGCGTATACTCATGAGATGCAAACAGAGCCGTATCATAATACTTTACCACAACCTTTTTATGTAGAACATATAATTGGTGATTTTGAATTTGCCTTACAAATTACTGAAGATCCAAATATAGAGGAGGCGCATGATGTTATTGTTTATTTACAGGATCGAATGCCTTTTATGCGAAGTATATCGCAGACCGCTCAATTACTTTTTCCAAAAAAACTAATTCACGGAAAAGCAATCTTACAAAACATAGTAGTAAACCCGCAAGATCAAGTTTTAACGTATATAAATTGGGATAAAATTTGTGTTGGGCACTATTTGTACGATTACAGTTTAATGTTAAAAACGGTTTCGGCTATTCAAGATGCCGATTGTGTTTTAACTGAAATCCCTTTATTTTCTAAGGATTTCGCGCTAGCAGCTCATCAAGGGTATATGAATTATATGGAAAATGTTCTAACTCCACAAGAATTAGAACATTTAGAAGATTATTATAAAATGATAATTTTATTAGATAGTATGTATTATCTCACTCAATTTTTATTAGGTAATAAAAAGCTAAAAGCCGTTTACTATACCCAAAATTTAAACAGAGCAATTAATCAAATGATGTTACATCAGTCCTTAACTCACGAAATTTATTCATAACGTAACGCCTCAACAGGATCAAGCTTACTGGCTTTTAAAGCAGGGATAAGCCCAGATATTACAGCTACAATTCCGCTAATAATAAAAGCAGAAACAATAGCTTTCCACGGTGTTTCAAACTCAAATTTAAAAGCACTAGCAACCACAAAACCAATGAGTACCCCAAGTAAAATTCCTAATATACCACCTAACTGAGAGATTACTAAAGTTTCAGTAAAAAACTGCGCAGCAATAGTACGTCTGTTAGCCCCAAGGGATTTTCTTACTCCAATTTCTCGCGTGCGTTCCGTAACACTAACCATCATAATATTCATAAGTGCAATAGACGAACCTAAAATTGTAATAAAACTAATAACCCAAGCACCATTTTCAAGCATATTTAAGTTATTAGTTAAGCTACGCAACATACTGTCACTGCGTTCAATACCAAAATTATTACTATCTATAGGGCGTAACCCACGAACCTTACGCATGGTTACCGTAGCCTGATCAATGGCCTGGTCCATAAAATTTTTATCTGGCATTAAAACATCCAATTCAAAATTATGGTTTGGAGCGCTATAAATACCACGAGCCAAAGACAGTGGGATCAACATTCGGTTATCTTCGTTATTACCAAAAGTAGAACCAATCTCTTTTAAAATTCCAATCACCTTAAATTTATGGCCTCTAATACTAACCACGCGGTCTATAGCTATACCATCAGGAAATAAACTTTTAAACAAATCTACCCCAAGGATACAAACCGGAACCTGATTGTTTATATCAATTTCCGAAAATTCTCTACCCTCTGTAATCGTTAAACCTTTAGTTGCTGTAAAATTTTCATCAATTCCTAAAACACTAACTTTAGGGTCAGTTTTTATATTATTGTACTTAACCTCTGCCGTTGTAGTTGCTGTAAAATATACAGACGAAGAAGTAAATGGATAAGCATACGTATCTTTAAAATCCTGAGCTTGGTTAAAACTAATAATAGGATTAATCTTTTTGTTTTGGCTGGACTGTAACTCGTCAGTAAAATCGTATCTGGAAATCTTAAACGTATTGGCGCCCATCGAGGCAAAATTAGCCGACATCGTATTTTTTAACGCACCAACTACTGTTAAAATGGCCACTAAAGCCATAATCCCAATAGCAATAATCAAAACCGTTAAAATAGTGCGTAAAAGCTGAGTTCTAATACTCCCCAACGCAATTTTAGTATTTTCAACAAATAATCCAATCATACCGTATTAGTAACTTAAATTTTAAAATTGTTACAATATTTAAGACATTTTCTACCTAAAAATCTTCAAAAAAATAAGATATTTGCACTACATTTTTATACGTAGCATTAAACGTTCGGGATTTAAAATTAATCCATGTTCCCGCTATCCGCTGTATCTTTAACTTTTCAAGTTAAAGGATGCCGCTACTATCGGGGCTAAAAGTAAACGAAGTGCACAAAATATAGTTTGTTTTAAAAATAAATTTATGGCAAAACCAGGAATACCTAAAGGAACTCGTGATTTCTCACCGGCTGAGGTAGCCAAGAGAACCTACATTATAAATACAATTAAACGCAATTTTGAAAAATTTGGTTTTCAACCTATTGAAACACCATCGTTTGAAAACTCTGAAACTCTTTTAGGAAAATATGGAGAAGAGGGAGATCGTTTAATTTTTAAAATCCTTAACTCTGGAGACAAA
>CAVBJB010000154.1:0-5412 GCA_963595625.1 Lachnospiraceae bacterium
TTGTAAACTCTGCATCATCAACGTTTTTATATGTAATTAATTCAAAAGTCTCACCAGTTAAGAAAGTAAATTTTTTATAAGTCTTATTTAAGATAATAGTTTTATCCAAATTTTTAACTTCAAAGTTATTTTCGAAAGCGTTGAACTTTAATTCGACTTTTTTATCGTAATCGTCGATAGTACCAACCAGAAAATTATCATTATAATATTTTGAACCTTCAGTTGCTCCAAGCTTAGATCCAACATTAACTTTTGTACTTTCTAAGGATCTACCTGCAAATTCAAAATTTGCTACTTGAGCATGCATAGCTGAGGATGCAGCAACAAAGCAAAATGTTAATAGTATATTTTTCATATTTTAAATAGTTTTGATATTTGTACAACTTATATTATTGCAAACATATAATAAATTTTTGTTTTCCTTATATTTTTTATTCATATAACGATAAAAGTCATTAGAATTAATTCCTATTATATGTTTGTTGTAATTGAATATATTTAATTCTTTAACATATTTTTCTTTAATTTCATTACCTATATAAATGTGATGTTCAAACTCGTTCTGCAACCATAAGGTAAGTTGTAACCATTCTGAAAATGCTGATCCATAATCAATCGATGGTAAAACTTTTTTAGCCATTTTTTTTGAAATCTTTAAATAGAAATCATTATCGAATAATAAAGAGAGTAATAACAAGTTTTGTGACATAATTGCATTAGATGAGGGTATTACGTTATCCTCAATCTCAAAATGGGTGGCAACTAATTTATCTTCTGATTTGTGTTTGAATTCAAATAATGAAATATTTTCGTTATAAAAGTTATCTAAAACAAAGTCTGTAAGTTTTTTTGCTTCTAAAGCATATTCTGGTTTTAGAGTATTTTGATATAATTTGAATATGGCTTTTATTAGAAAGGCGTAATCGTCTAAAAATCCGTTTATGGTAATTTTCCCTTCTTTATAATTTCTAGATAAAATTCCAGTTTCAGGATTTATTAAATTATGTATAATGAAATTGATGTTTTTTAATGCTGCATCTAAAAATTCTTGATCCTCAAAAGCCTCAAAACATTCTAAACATCCTATGACATATAAAGCGTTCCATGAGGTTAAGCATTTGTCGTCTAATCTTGGAATTTGTTTATTTAGGTTTCTAAACTCTTTAAGTTTGTTTAGAGCCTCTGTTTTTTTATTTTGTAATTCTTGAGTTTCAAAATTAAATTGTTCCGCAATTTGGCTCTCTGTTTGTGTTTGTATAAAAACGTATTCGTTTTCTTCTTCCCAAAAACCAAATTCGTTAACGTTAAAAAGAGCTGAAAACCACTCAAAATCTGTATCTAGAATTTGTTTTAAATCATCTATTTTCCAAGAATAGAAAGCTCCTTCTTGTAATTTTCCGTATTTGTTTAAAGAGTCGGCATCATAGGCACTTTGTACCAATCCATTTTCTAATAACCAATTTTGTTTTATAAAGCTGAATGTTTGGTAGCATATTTGTTTGTATAATGGATTTTTGGTTCGTTTATACGAGTTTGCATACGTTTCTAAAAGTTGCCCGTTGTCGTACAACATTTTTTCAAAGTGGGGAATGTGCCATCTCATATCTACAGAATATCTAGAAAAACCTCCCTCAACAACATCATATAATCCGCCCCATGCCATACGTGTTAAGGTTAGATCAACATAATCTAATAAATCCTCATTTTTTATATAGCTTCCATAATTTTGTAAGAAGTTTAGATTTGTAGGCATCATAAATTTAGGTGATCGTGCTGGCCCTCCGTATTCCCAATCAAAACTTTTACTCCATTTTAAAACCAGTTGTTCTGTAGTTTTTAAATCGTAAGGATTCTCCACTTCATGCTCCTCAATCAATCCTGTATGATTTAATCCTAATTGCAATTTATCCGCGTATTCAACCATTTTTTCAGGTTGAGTTTCATATAAATCCTGTAAATCTTGTAAAGCTTGGATCCAATTTGGTTTATTTACGTAAGTAGCTCCCCAAACAGGTTTTCCGTTGGGTAAACATACCACATTTAAAGGCCACCCTCCTTGACGTGTCATTAGCTGAAGTGCTTTCATGTACACAGCGTCTACATCCGGTCTCTCTTCTCGATCTACTTTTATAGATATGTAGTTTGCGTTCATCACATCAGCTACCTCTTGATCCTCAAAACATTCGTGTTCCATAACATGGCACCAATGACAAGCCGAGTATCCTATAGAAACTACAATAAGTTTATTTGATGTTTCTGCATCTTTTAAGGTATTAGTGTTCCAAGCTTTCCAGTATATTGGATTGGTTTGGTGTTGTAATAAATAAGGGCTTGTTTCTAAATGTAATAAGTTCATGTATGTTGTACTTGTGTTTATACAAAGATAGGTTTTATAAATTTTAGGTTTTAAAATAAAAAAAGCCTTGGAAAACCAAGGCTTTAATTTTAAGCATTTGTTGCTTCTACTATAATATCGTTGTTATGTAACATTTGTCGTAACATATTCTCAATACCATTTTTTAAGGTAAATGTTGAAGATGGACAACCGCTACAAGCTCCCTGAAGGATAACTTTACAAACTTTAGTTTCGTCATTATACGATTCAAAAGCAATGTTACCACCGTCAGACTGTACAGCTGGTTTAACGTACTCTTCTAAAATATTGATGATTTGTTGAGAAGTTACATCTAAATTATCAAAATAAGCTTCTTGCTTTTGTTCGTGAGCTGTAGTCTTAACTACTTGTTCCTCATCTACAGCAATTTTACCATCTTCAATAAATTGTTTAATGAAAGATCTAATTTCATTAGTAACTTCCATCCATTCTACAACGTCATATTTAGTGATAGAAACGTTATTTTCATCAATAAATACTTCTTTTACATATCTAAATCCAAATAATTCTTTTGCTAATAAAGATACTGCTGTCTCGTCAATGTTTTTACATTCAACCGGAGTTTTAGTAAGCATTCTGCTAGAAACAAACTTCATTACCGATGGGTTCGGAGTTGTTTCACTATAAACAGATACAGGTACTTTTTTAACAGATGTTTCTTCTGCATCAATTACTTTACCACCTTGCTCAACAAACTCTTCGATCATTTTAGCTACTTCTTCTTGAACGTCACTCCACTCAACGATAGAGAATCTTTCGACAGCTACAAAATTTCCTGAAACGTAAACTGATTTTACGAAAGGTAAATAGAATAATTTTTTAGCTAAAGGTGATGATTTTGTTTCATCAATATTTTTATATTCAAAATTCTGATTTCTAGTAATAAAATCAGGAAATTCAAATTTTATGATAGTAGGATTTTGAGTCTCCTTAATTGTAACTTTAAACATAATGATTATATTTTTTGCAAAATTATGAAATCATTTTAAACCATAGGACATAATTAGCAATTTAATAAGATATATAAATGTAAAAATTAGTAAATATTTTTTTAATAATATTATTTTTTAAATTAGTTAAACTTATCTAAAAATTTATATATTTGGTTTTTAAAATTTTTCTGCCTAAAACTTGTTAAATTAGGCTGACCTTTAAATAAAAACCACTTTAATATCCATTAATATTAAGGCAAACCCTAAACGTATGAATATAATTAAAAAAAGCATTTTGTTCTTAGGTGTGCTTCTATCTCAAGCAACTTTTGCACAAGAAGGCGTTGCAGTTTACTCAGATTATTTATCAGATAATTATTATTTATTACACCCCTCTATGGCTGGAGCTGCTAATTGTGCTAAGGTTAGACTTACGGCAAGACAACAATGGTTTGGTCATGCGGAAGCTCCACAATTACAGACCCTAACTTTTAGTACTAAATTAGCTGATGAAAAACCATCTGCTATTGGGGTTACGGTTTTTAATGATAAAAATGGTTTCCACGCTCAAAAAGGAGCTAAATTAACTTACGCTCACCACATACAATTTAATTACGGAAATCAAGATTTAAATCAATTATCTTTTGGTTTATCTGCAGGATTAACTCAAACGACTTTAGATCAATCGCGTTTTTCACCAGAAGCTGCTTTTGATCCAACAGTTTCTCAAGGGGTTTTAGTTAAAGGTAGTGACTTTAATGTTGATTTTGGATTTTCGTACTTTTATGGAGATTTATATTTTCACGGAACGGTTAAAAATGCGTTAGAAAGAAAAAGAGATCTATATTCTGATTTTGAAAGTTATAACTTAAGAAAATATATTGGATCTGTAGGCTATACTTTTGGAGACGAAGAAAAATTATGGTTTGAACCCTCTTTAATGTTTCAATATACAGAATTTACAAAAGGTAAAACTTTAGACGTTAACGTTAAAGCTTATAAACCTTTTGAAAATGGAATTCTTTGGGGTGGTTTATCTTACAGACATGGTTTTGATGCTACAGAGTATATAATGAATGGTAAATTAGCAGATCAAACCTTGCAGTATATCACTCCATTTATTGGTGTTAATATAAATAAATTCATGATCAGTTATACGTACTCTCATGTATTAGGAGATGTTAAGTTTGATAGTTCTGGTTTTCACCAAATTACACTTGGATTCGATTTCTTATGTAGAAAACAACGTTACCACTGTAACTGTCCAGCAGTTAACTAAAAATAGTATATTTAAAGTCTCTTAGTAATAAGAGACTTTTTTAATTTATAAGAATATGGGTTTAATAAAAGAAGTAAGAGGAAAGGTTCCTCAAATACCTGCAGATTGTTATGTTGCTGAAAATGCTACTATAATAGGAGATGTTACATTTGGTACAAACTGTAGTGTTTGGTTTAATGCTGTAGTAAGGGGGGATGTACATTACATTAAAATAGGAAATAAAGTAAACATACAGGATGGAGCAGTAATTCACTGTACTTATTTAAAGCATGCAACAGAAATAGGAAATAATGTTTCTATTGGGCATAAAGCTATTGTACATGGTTGTAAAATACATGACAATGTTTTAGTTGGGATGGGGGCTATAATTATGGATAATTGCGAAATTCATAGCAATTCTATCATCGCTGCTGGAGCTATAGTTACTCAAAATACAATTGTAGAATCTGGAAGTATTTATGCGGGTATCCCAGCTAAAAAAGTAAAAGATATTGATAAATCTGCATTTGCAGGTGAAATAGCGCGTATATCAGAAAATTATGTAATGTACTCTAGTTGGTTAAAAGAAGATTAAAAATCAATTTCAAAGACATTATGCTCAAATCCCAGTATATTTTTTAATACAGAAGAGTTACTATTTGTATAGAAAATATTTTGGGATTTTTTTATTCCTGAGTTTAAAGCTTCCATATCTTCTAAAATATGTTTTGTTTGTTTTGCTACCGCAGAACCCGAATCTATAATTTTGATCGTTTCAGGGATTATATTTTTAATGATTGGAGTTAAATATGGATAATGTGTACATC
>CAVBJB010000155.1:0-5360 GCA_963595625.1 Lachnospiraceae bacterium
ACAGAAGTATATATAGAAATTTACGTGTCATGAGTTTGATGTCGTTTTATTTTCCTAAATTAAAACTTATCTTCGCTTTATAAAAGTTTCCTATGGTAAATTTATTAGAAACGCCCATAGAATATTTAAAAGGAGTGGGCCCCAAGCGTGGAGAAATTTTGCGCAAAGAGCTAAATATTCATAAATATGGGGATTTAATAAACTTATATCCCAACCGCTACATCGATCGTTCTACTTATTATAAAATTAATGAGTTGAACCCTACACTTACGTCTGAGATCCAGATGGTGGGTAAATTGGTGCATTTACGATTTGTAGAGCAAAAACGTGGTAAACGCTTGGTAGGGACTTTTATGGACGGAACCGGAACCATGGAGTTGGTTTGGTTTCAGGGCACTAAATGGATTCAGGATAACATTCAACTAAATGTTCCGTATGTAATTTTTGGAAAAGTAACCCATTTTAATGGTGTATTTAATATGGCCCACCCAGAAATGGAGTTGTTAGAGGAGCATCAATCAAAAAAAATAGCTTCTGGATTACAAGGTATTTATCCCTCTACAGAGAAACTGAGTGCACGCGGCATTACCAATAAGGTGATTGTAAAAATGATGCAGCAGCTATTAACTGAGACGCACAATTTATTTGCAGAAACGCTACCCGATACTATTATCAATAGGCTTCAACTTTTATCTAAAAGAGAAGCTCTTATAAATATACATTTCCCTAAAAATCAAGAAAAGCTTAACAAAGCGCAATTCCGTTTAAAATACGAAGAATTATTTTTTATACAGTTGCAGCTTATCAGTAAAAATTTACTGAGTAAACAAAAAATAAAAGGATATAAGTTTGAAAAAGTAGGTGATTATTTTAATACCATGTATCATAATCATTTACCTTTTGACTTGACCAACGCTCAAAAACGAGTTTTAAAAGAGATTCGCAATGATATGGGAGGTCATTCGCAAATGAATAGACTATTACAAGGAGATGTAGGATCTGGTAAAACGGTGGTTGCGTTAATGAGTATGCTTTTGGCATTGGATAATGGTTTTCAGGCTTGTTTGATGGCTCCAACCGAAATTTTAGCCAATCAGCATTTTATTGGGTTAAGTGAGATGGCAGCCCCTTTAGGTATTAATATTAGAATTTTAACCGGATCAACCAAGGCGAAAGATCGACGTGAAATACATGAACAATTAGAAAATGGTGAAATACATATTTTAATTGGAACGCATGCTTTATTGGAGGATAAGGTTAAATTTAAAAATCTTGGTTTAGCTATAATTGACGAGCAACACCGTTTTGGAGTGGAACAGCGTAGTAAATTATGGATGAAGAATGAATTGCCCCCTCATATTTTGGTTATGACGGCAACACCAATTCCAAGAACATTAGCCATGAGTTTATATGGGGATTTAGATGTTTCTGTAATCGATGAATTACCCCCGGGACGTAAACCTATTGAAACGTTACATTGCTTTGAAAGTAAACGTTTAATGGTTTGGGGTTTAATAAAAAGAGAAATAGCCAAAGGGCGCCAAGTATATGTGGTTTATCCTTTAATTAAAGAATCGGAAAATTTAGATTATAAAAATTTAATTGATGGCTACGAAGGAATTTCGAGAGATTTCCCGTTACCGGATTACACAGTTTCTATAGTACATGGACAGATGAAACCCGCAGATAAAGATGCTGAAATGGAACGTTTTGCTGCCGGAAAAACCAACATTATGGTTGCTACAACGGTAATTGAAGTTGGTGTAAACGTCCCTAACGCATCAGTTATGATTATAGAGAGTGCCGAGCGTTTTGGTCTTTCTCAGCTTCACCAATTACGCGGTAGGGTAGGTAGGGGTGCCGAGCAAAGTTTTTGTGTCTTAATGACTGGGAATAAACTATCTGCCGATACAAAGGTTAGAGTGGAAGCGATGGTGAGAACTAACGATGGTTTTGAGCTGAGTGAAGTTGATTTAAAACTACGAGGTCCTGGTGATATAATGGGAAAACAACAAAGCGGTGTAATGAATTTAAAGATTGCGGATTTGGTTAAAGATCAAGAGATTTTACAATATGCAAGACATTATGCTATTGAGGTTTTAAAGGATGATCCTAATTTAGAAAAACCAGAATATGCTATTACCAAGAAGGTTTTACATGAGTTAAATGCTAAGAAAACGATTTGGAATTATATAAGTTAAAAAAAAAAGATCCTGATAATTTTCAGGATCTTTTTTTTGCGTTAGGGATAGGAGCGGCATCCTTTTAGTGGGTGGCTGAGGTTCTCTAAGCCAGCTACTAAAAGATATAGCGGATAGCCCGCCGCGCCCACTAAAAGGCGCGGAACGCCCAAATAAAAAAATCCCGCTTTTAAAACGGGATTTTGTGTTATGATTTGATTAGATTTTTTAGGGTTTGCTCAAACTCGTCCGAACTTGGTTCTGGGAGTTTACTGCTTAGTATTTGCCCTTCTGGACCTATTAAAATGAAGCGCGGAATGGCGTTTATGCTGTAGTCTTTGCTGAATTGTTTGATGTTGGTTGCGTGTAGCTGTTTTACGTTTACTTTTTTATCTTTTGCCTCGATCAGCCATTGTTGTATGTCTTTGTCGATGGAAATTGCGGCAAAAACTACGTTGGTTTTATCTTTGTATTGGTTGGCTACTTTGTCGAATTTTGGCGATTGGTATTTGCAAGGTCCACACCATGTAGCCCATACATCGATAACTACATATTTACCAGAAAATTCTTGTAAAGAGATTTGTTTGCCCTCCAGTGTTGTAGCTAATATTTGTGGAGCTGTACTTCCGGTACTTATTTTAAAGGCTTCGTTAATTTTTGTTGTTAGATTTTGATGTGCCTTAGGATTTTTTATTTCTGCAAGGTAATTACTTTCTACAGCTTTAATTTTTTCTGGATTTGTTGTGTTTTCTAATTCCATTTTAGCCAACGAAAAAACTAAGATGTCTTTAAATTTAGATTGGGGTAGTTTTTTAATTGCGTTTATAAGTTTGGTGTCATCGTCAACCTCTGAGTTGTCGTCTTTTGTTAGATTATAGGCTATGTAGGTGCTGTAATCTTGATCTACTAATAAATCGGAATTGTTTACATCTATTGATTTTTTTAAATCTGTAATGAAGGTATTTTCTGGCAGATCTTTATTAAAATTTAATTGATATTTTTTTTGATAATCGATATAAGTTAACAGTGTTTTTACTTTGTTGATGGTGTACTTTTGTTCTATATAATCTTGTCTCGGGATGTAGTTATCTGAGGTGTATGATGTGATTAAATTTTTATTGTTGTTGAGGTAGTTTTTCTCGATTTCTTTAAAATAAAAATCGGTTTTTTCTAAATCTATATTATTATCTAGATAATATTCTAAAGTATTAAAAGAGAAATCGTTTAATTGTAGGTTGTTTTCGGCTATACGTGTTCCTTTTACATGAGCCTCTGCAATTTTTTCTCCCTTTTTAATAAATTCTAAGGAGATGTTATCATTTTTAGACATGATAATTTCTTGGCTGTATTCATCCTCCAGCACCACATAGTATTTACTTAACGTAATATCTTGTGGAATGTTTAAAGTAAAGTTTTTGTCTTTAATTACAGTTTTAACCAGTGTATCGCCAATTATTGGTTCGATGAAGTAAACATTTGTACCTGTCATATCTGCGTTAACTGACCCTTCTACAAGGGTTTTATTAGAAGGTAACGATTGATTAGGAGTTAAAAGATAAACGGTTAACCCACCAAATACGGCTAGAAAAAGTAAAGAAATTAGGGTTTGTTTTTTATTGATAACAAAGGCGTTTTTTAAGGTTTTGTCTTTATACCAAAAATAACCAAGGGTAAAAAATATTATTGCTATGCAGATACTTACATAATCTGAATATGTAAACCAACGACCAAAATCAGACGTCTCGTTGGTATTAATGATTAGTTTATACATTTCCCATTTAGGTAGTAATTTTAAACTGCTTAATATAGGATAAGCAATTAAAAAAGCAAAACCTATTAAAATAGTAACGATAAAGTTTGAGAACCTAATGCTTAAAAAGTATAAAAAACTTATAGCAAACATTGAGGCTACCAACATTCTGGTTTGGAATAAAGCGTAGTCTTTAAATGGAATGGTTAGTAAAATTTGGTCTTTATTTTCTATGAAAATATAGATTAGTAAACTCCCAGCTAAAGATGCTAGTATTGTTGTAATTAGTCCGGTGGCTACTACTGAGAAAATACGTAACACTTTACTAAAGTATATATTAAACTTACTTGTTGGTAAGGTTTCGACCAATTGCCATGTGTTGGATTTATAATCTACTTGAGCCAATCTAGAACACGCTAATATTAAAGTAACGATGTATAAAAATGGGGCGTAAGCAGATGTTATATCACTAAATATTTCAGTGATTAATTCGTAGCCATTATATATTTGATTATTAAAATCATCAATTTTAAAGATTGTAAAAACGGTAAATACAATGGGTATGACAAGCGCAAGTATTGCGGCTAAAAGATATATATAGGTATTTTTAAGTTTAATACCTTCTGCTTTATATGTTGTAAAAAATGATGCTGCCATATTAATTTTTAGTAATATTCATAAACCAATCTTCTAATCCTCCTGTAGTTATAACCTCATATATAGGTACGTTTTTAGATACTAGTTTTTCTATAATTGCAGGAACTTGATTTGTGTTTTCTGTTTCTACTTTAAATTCGTTTATAGAAATCTCTTCAGGATTTAAATCCACAATGTTATCCAAGTGAAATTTACAGTTGTCCGTTTTTACTTTTACAGTTATATTGTTATTCAGGTTTTTTAGATCTTCAATTTTACCCTCAAAACCAACTTTGCCTTTATGGATAATGGCTACGTGTGTACAAGTTTTTTCAATCTCTGATAAAAGATGAGAGGATATAAAAATGGTAATTCCTTTTTCCTTATTTAATTTGATAATCAGATTACGGATATCGATAATCCCTTGTGGGTCCAAACCATTTACAGGTTCGTCAAGAATTAAAAGTTCAGGATCATTTAATAGTGCCATAGCTAAAGCCAAGCGCTGTTTCATCCCTAAAGAGTATTGTTTGGCTTTGTAATTTTTATATTTTAAAAGTTGCACAAGGTCTAAAACCTCGTCAATTTTTTGGTGCGGTATATTTTTAAGCGTTGCAACATATTTTAAGTTGTCATAGCCTGATAGATGTTGATAAAGTGTAGGAGTTTCTATAATACAACCCATTTTTTCGAAAACCTGAGGGAGCTGTTCGTTTAAAGGTTTTCCAAAAACTTCAATAGCATTTTGTCCTTGTTGGTTAATTAAACCTGTTATAAGGCGCATAGTGGTAGAT
>CAVBJB010000156.1:0-5299 GCA_963595625.1 Lachnospiraceae bacterium
ATATAAAATCCATCTTATGTGATTGTAATAAAAATATTCAAAAATTATTACTTTGTGCCTTTTTTTGTTGTAAATATGATACTTATTTTGTGTTTACATTTTTTTATTTTTAAATTGTTAACAAACGTTATTTGGTTGTGTTTTTATATATATATTTTTTTTAAAAAATTTTACGCAACCTTAGTATGATTTTTGCATCTTATGTATATACGATAACAAATTATATTAGGTAATAATCTGTTTCTTATTTTACTAAAATTTAATAAGAACTTCGTACTTTAAATTTAGGGTTAAAAAAAACTGCCAGGGCTTCAAAAGGCAGTTTTTTTATTTTTATACGCAACCCTTTTTATTTTTTTGCATCTATAGTATATACGATATACAAATTATATTAGGTAATAATCTGTTTCTTGTAATTCCGTGAGGAGGCATAAGAACTTCGTACTTTAAATTTAGGGTTAAAAAACTGCCAGGGCTTCAAAGGGCAGTTTTTTTTATTTTATACCCAAGCCATTACTGTTAGCCCCGGTTGTAGCGACATCCTTTTTTAAGGATTTCTTTCTTCTGCATTCCTATTAAATCCTTAAAAAAGATAAAGCGTAAAACGGGACTCTGTTTAATTTTATGTACTAGGATTACTGCTTCTTAAAATAATTATTAAATTTGTTGACTTTTATTACGAAATTAATATTTACTATATAATATGAAAGCATACGTATTTCCTGGTCAGGGAGCACAGTTTACAGGTATGGGTAAGGATTTATACGAAAATTCTGCCGTTGCCAAAGAGATGTTTGAAAAGGCAAATGAAATTTTAGGTTTCAGAATTACTGATATTATGTTTGAAGGTAGCGCTGAGGAGTTAAAAGAGACTAAGGTTACACAACCTGCGGTTTTTTTACATTCGGTTATTGCTGCTAAGGTGTATCCTGATTTTGCTCCAAAAATGGTTGCAGGTCACTCTTTAGGAGAGTTTTCGGCTTTAGTTGCTAATGGTGCTTTAGAATTTGAGGATGCTTTAAAATTAGTTTCTCAGCGTGCTATGGCTATGCAAAAAGCTTGTGAAATTACTCCTAGTACTATGGCTGCTGTTTTAAATTTAGCGGACGAGAAAGTTGAAGAAATTTGTGCGAGTATAGAGGGAGTTGTTGTGGCTGCAAACTACAACTGTCCTGGGCAATTGGTTATTTCTGGAGAATATAAAGCGGTGGAATTGGCTTGCGAAAAAATGAAAGAAGCTGGTGCTAAGCGTGCTTTAATATTACCGGTTGGAGGTGCATTTCACTCTCCAATGATGGAACCTGCTCGTGAGGAGTTAGCTGCTGCTATTGAGGCAACAACTTTTAATACACCTATTTGCCCGGTTTACCAAAACGTTACAGCAAGTGCGGTTAGTGATGCTGCGGAAATTAAAAAGAATTTAATTACGCAACTTACTGCTCCTGTAAAATGGACACAATCTGTGCAACAAATGGTTGCTGATGGTGCTACAGAGTTTTTTGAATTTGGTCCTGGTAAAGTTTTAGTAGGATTGATTAATAAGATTGACAAAGAGGTTGCAACTACAAAAGTTGACTAAATAGTAAACGCCCGAAGCATAGCTTCGGGCGTTTTTTTTATTTCTTTTTAAATAAGTCTTTTATTGAATTGGCTGCATTTTTAATATCTTCTTTTGTCTTTTCTTGTTTAGTTTGAGTTTCAGCCTTTGTTGTGCTTGTACTATCTTTACTAGTAGTGCTTGTGGTAGTGTTGTTTTTATTTTTAGTTAATAAATCCACTAGTTTATCTGTTCCTTTTTCTACCAATTGTTCTTTTTGTGATTTTACTAATTGTGTAGTCAGGTTTGTGATAGCCGTTTTTAAATCGGTAGTGATTTTAGGTGTTCCAAAATTACCTGTTAGATTTGCTATAACGGGTATGTTTTGAATTGTAGCTTGGTCCTTAGCGGGTAATTTACTTATTAAAGTATTTATTTCTTTTCCTAAGTATTTTACAGGGACATCAAAATTTAAATTATAATTTAAAGATTGATCAAATCCATGCTCTCCTCCTACATTTACTGCTATGTCTTGATATTTAAGTGTAAAAGGTTTTAGTTTTACCTTACCATTTGCAAATGCAATATGTGTTTTTATATCGTTTAGATTAAGTTTAGATAGGTCAATAAAATTTAAATTACTATCTAATGCGTTTAATAAGGTTGATTTTTCTGCATTTACACTTGTATTAAGCAACTGACCCACTAAATCCCCAGATAGTGTATTTAAATTTGGTGTAAGCTCTTTAGGATCTAAATTTCCTGACAAAGCTATTTCAGAATTTAATTTACCAGCAATAACATCTGCAATAGGAGCAATTTTTTTAAGAAATTCAAATTGTGTGAATGATTGGGTTATGTCTAATTGATTTAAACCTAACTTCATATTAAATGTTGGGATATCGTTTTTGGTAGAAACGGTTCCGTTCATCCCAATAGCCCCTCCAAAAATATTAGTTTTTACGTTTTGTAGTGTTACTGCTTGGTCTTTAATAATTAAACTTCCTTCAACATCCTTTAAATTTAAGTTGTCATATACAACCGTTTTGGCTTTAGCGTTAAGGGTACAATCCAAGAAAGAAGGTACTTTGATTGCCGTTTCATCTTTGGTAGATTTTGTTTCGGATGGAGATGAGGTAGTCATAAAATCGGCAACTTCAAGATGATTAGAAACTAAATTAAAATTACCACGTAACGTTTCTTTTTTAAAAGCAAATCCATAAAAGTTATGTAGCGCACCTGTTACATTTAAGTCTGATTTTCCGGTTTTAAAATCAAAAGTCTTAAGTGTAATATCAGCAGGATTAAAGGATAAATCTGCCTTATTAATAATTACTGAATTAGCCATTTCTGGCCCTGTATAATTAAAGCCAGTTAAAGTTAAATTTCCTTGATTTACCATATTTTGGTACGCACCAGTTTCAACCGATTTCATATCGAATTTTGTAGCAATGTTTGCATTTAAAATTCCGGATAAAGGTTTGTCTAACTTTATAGGATAGGCTTTTGTAAAGTTTGCTAGATTTAGGGTTCCGTTTAATTTAGCGTCAACTAATGCGTTTTCAATAAAGTTTTTAACACTAGCTTGAGAATTAAACTGGTCTTGATCTATTTTAAAAGATAAGTTATTAACATTTACATACGTATCGTTTAAGTTACCTGTTGTGTTTGCCACATCAACATCTATATGAATATTTTTTACAGCTTTGGGTAAATCTGGATATTGAAACGATGCGTTATTAGATTTCATGGCAAGAGCAAAAGTAGGAATTGTATTATCCTTTAATTCTCCTTTTACTTTACCTGAAACTTTAAAATCACCTTCTGTTTTTACATCTGTAATCATTCCAGAATAGGTTTGCGGGATTAAACCTAAAAAGTTTTTGAAAGAAGATTCAGGTGTTTTAAATTTCAAATCATACAATTGACCAACCTCTGTTAATTGTATAAAACCGTCAAATTCTAAAGGTAATTGGTTTATTAAAGCTTTGTTTTCTTTAAACGTATATTTTTGATTGTTTAAGTCTAATCCCAAAACGGCGTCTAGCGTTAACTTTACGTTGTTTACATAATTAACACTATCCATTATAAATACTAAATTTGTAGTTGTTTTGGTGTTTAAATCGACCAATTGGTTTTTAAAAGCACCATCACCTGTATGGTAAATACTGTCTAAAACCATTTTCATATTCGAGGCCTGATTCTCGAATGTAAATTTTAGGTTTTCTATGTTATACCCGTCTATTGCTAATGCTAAAGGAGAAGATTCTGTGTCGTTTTCTTTTTGTTTATCGTCTTTTAAAGCAATATCAAAATTCCCAATTCCGGCTTTATTGAAAATTATATTTGCAATAGAGTTAGAAGCCGAAAAACCTTCGATCTCCATTGCTTCACCCTCACCTTTTAATAATTCGGTTACCGACATTTTAAGATTTAAATCTTGCGCGTAAAATAAAGTATCTCCCTCAAAAGGAGCTTTATTTATTATGGCTAGATCTGTAATGACTACTGCTGCTTTTGGAAAACTTTTAAATAAGCTTATATCTACATCTGTAAAAGATACTTTGGCATCTAAATTTTTGTTGATAGTAGAAATTACTATATCTTTTATTTTTCCTTTAAAAATAAAAGGTGTAGCAATTAACGCAAGGGTACTTACGAGTACCATAATACCTAAGATTTTAAATATTTTTTTTATCATAGCACATTTGGGATTTACACTACTAAAAGTACATAAAAATTATAAAGCCTCCCTAACTATTTTTATAATTATGAAGGCTTTAACCGAAAACTCTATTTAATTTATTTTATTGTTAGTTTGTAAGGTAAAATGGCTTGAATACCTTTCATTTTTTGAGCGGTTTTAACTTGATTTAGCATTTCGTATGCATCTTCACCCACATATTCTTTTATAACTTCTTCTTGTGTTTTAAACATTGATATTCCGAACATTTTACCGAAAATATTTTCGAGTTTTGTTTCGTATTTAGGATAGTCAACAGTTTTAAAATCATCAATTTCAGCAAGTTTTGCAGCTTCTTGGATTGCATCGTCAAGGTTTCCAATTTCGTCAACTAAACCTAAACGTTTTGCATCCGTTCCTGTCCAAACTCTACCTTGAGCAATTTCATTAACTTGTTCTTTAGTCATGTTACGCCCAGTAGCAACACGAGTTAAGAAAACGTCGTAAATATGTTCAATACTTTGTAACATTTCGTTTCTAAATTCATCAGTCATTGGTTCAAATAAACTGTATTGAACTCCGTGTTTGTGCGTTTGAACTTGTTCAGCATTTACACCAACTTTACCTGCTAATTCAGAAACGTTTGGAATTGTTCCAAAAACACCAATAGAACCTGTAATAGTGTTGTTTTCTGCAAAAATTTTAGAGGCGTTGCAAGAAATATAGTACCCTCCAGATGCTGCTAAGTTCCCCATAGAAACTACAACAGGTTTCACCTTTTTAGTTAATTCTATTTCTCTCCAAATTAAATCAGATGTAAGTGCACTACCTCCTGGGCTATCTACACGTAATACTACTGATTTTACATTTTTATCGTTACGCGCTTTTTCTAAAGCTCTTCTTATGGAACCTTCACCAATATATGTTGCGTCACCCTCACCAGATAAAATGGTTCCTTGAGCAAATATTAAGGCAATTTTATTTGAGCTAGATGCACCTTTTACGGTATTTGCAACTTCAGCCGCATAATCTAAAATGTCAATTTTATTATAGTCCTTAGTCTTATCAATTCCTAAAGC
>CAVBJB010000157.1:0-5287 GCA_963595625.1 Lachnospiraceae bacterium
ATAAAAAAAAATTATTCTGCTGGAGTAGCTGGAGCTTCTTCTGCTGGAACCTCAGTCTCAGTAGTTTCTTGAGTTTGAGCAGGTGCCTCTGGCATTACTGGAGCTGCTGGAGCAACTGAACTATCGATTAATTTTGATCCCGAATCACCATAAGCTGCATTATTGCTGATTGAAGATAATAAAATTAATGCCATTAAAATACCACCTAAAGTCCAAGTACTTTTATCTAAAAAGTCACTAGTTTTTTGAACTCCACCTAGCATTTGTGTTCCGCCAATAGACGATGATAAACCTCCACCTTTAGGGTTTTGTACCATAATAACTACTACTAATAGTAAACTTACAATAGTAATAAGTATTAAAAATAATGTAAACATATTGGTTGTTATTTAATTATTGTTATTTTGTAATTTTTTAATTTCTTTTATTCGTTCTGCAAATAAACTACTTTTTTCTGGATATTTCAAAATTAATATTTCATAAGCTTGAATAGCTTTCGTATATTTTTTTTGTTCGAGATAAATCTTCGCTAAAGTTTCAGTCATTAAATATGATTTCTCTTCAGTCGATTTCTCAATATTTATACTTGAAGTGGTAGCTTCTTTTATGGCTATGATCTTAGGATTTTTAGCAATAAATTGATCTATTAATTTAAATTTATTTTCTTTAACGGAATCGTTACTTTTTAAAACTTCCTTATTCATGCTTGCATTTTCAGGTGTATTGCTTCTGTCGATGGGTTGCATTTTAGTAAGTTGTAACCATTTGGTAAAAGAATGAGATTCTTTTGGATTAAATTGAACGACTTCATTATTATTTTGTATTCCAAAATTATTTATATCATCCTTAGAAATAATATTTTCAGAAGTTGTATTTAATTCAATTGTATCTAAAGTAATATGCTCAGTAGTATTTAAAGTAGATTTATCTGCTTGTATAATTGATTTTATGATCGATTCTTCCAAACTTGTTGCTACTGTTATTTCTTGATTTGAAGTTTTACCTACAATATTATATTCTTTTACAACTATATTTTCTATGAGATCTTTTTTATTTGCATCAGCACTTACAATGGATTTAAAATCACGAGAAGTGATGTAATTAAATAAAACAGATCGATCGGTAGTATAAGCTGCTGTTCGTTTTAGTTCAGAATTATATTTGAAATTATTTTGGCTAAACAAACTTTTTAAAAATAATGCTCGCGCCGCTTGAAAGTATGGGAAATCCTTCAGCACAAGTTTTAGCTCTGAACTATGTGCGGATTCTATAGCCCTTGGTTGGCTGAGTAAATATTTTAAGTCTGAAGCATTCAAATTATTACCATTTAGCTAAAGAAGCTGTAAATATATCTTGTGTAATACGTTGGTAAATTTCGTCTAAAGCTGTATTTAATTGTGAACCTGTTAATTGAGCATCCCCTGAATAATCGTAAAAGTGTGAGAATCTTTTTTCAAAGTTTTCTTCTTCTTTTTTATTATTTATAAATCTTACATTAACAGAAATTGTAAGTCTATTTTGTGCCGCTAACTGGTTTGCAGTAGTTGTCATTGGTGATATTCTATAATCAACAATTTCTCCTTCATAAACTAAATCTGCGTTTGAGTTAGTTAGAGATAAATTGGTTTGATCCTGAATTAAATTTTGTAGTGCTACGGTAAAAGTTCTCTCGATTCCTGGTTCTACTAACAAGGCATTATTTAAAAAATAATTTACTTGGAATGATTTTGCATCTATTTTAGATGTTCCCGTAAAGTTATATATTCCACAACCTGATAAGATTAGTAAAAAAATACTTGGAATGATAAGGGTTAGTAATTTCTTCATATTACAAATCAAATTGTTTAATCTTTCGATATAATGTTCGTTCTGATATTCCTAATTCTTCAGCAGCAGCTTTTCTTTTGCCGTGGTTTCTTTCTAATGCTTTCTTAATTAGTTCAATTTCTTTTTCGTCTAAACGTAAAGAGTCCTCTTCGTCAATAGTTTCAGCTACTAAATAATCATCTTCTTCCTCGTCCTCTTGAGTATATTCATCAACAAATTCAGAATGTATATTATTAACTTTTGAATTTGTTATTGGAATAGCTGCAAAGGTCTCATCGATACTTGATTCTTTTTCTTTTTGATGTAAGACATTTTCGTGCGATTGCCCGAATATTCTTTGAATTAGATTTTTATTATCCTCTTGAACATTTTTACTGTTACCGTTTTGCATGAGCTCCAAGGTCAGTTTTTTTAGATCATTTAAATCTGCTTTCATATCAAAAAGAATTTTATATAAAATTTCCCTTTCTGAACTAAAATCAGATTCAGACTTTTTACTCTCAACCACGCTTGGTAAATTTTTACCGGTTAATGGTAAGTAGTGTTTGATAGTATCAAGAGTAACTTCTCTTTTGGTTTCAAGGATTGAAATTTGTTCAGCAAAATTACGTAGTTGTCTAATATTTCCGCTCCAATGGTAATTGGATAAATAGCGCACGGCTTGGTCATCCAATTTGATGGGCGGCATTTTGTATTTGTTAGCAAAGTCGGATGCAAATTTTCTAAACAATAGGTGTATATCGTCATGCCTTTCTCTTAAAGGCGGTAATAAAATATCTACTGTCGAAAGTCTATAAAAAAGGTCTTCTCTAAATTTACCTTTTTCGATAGCCTCATGCATCTTAACGTTTGTTGCTGCTACAATTCTAACGTTTGTTTTTTGTACTTGAGATGAACCTACTTTAATGAATTCGCCGTTTTCTAGCACACGTAATAAACGTACTTGAGTGGTCAAAGGTAATTCGCCCACTTCATCTAAAAAAATAGTTCCGCCATCAGCTACCTCAAAATAACCTTCTCTAGAGGAAGTAGCACCTGTAAAAGCACCTTTTTCGTGACCAAAAAGTTCAGAATCTATGGTTCCTTCAGGAATTGCACCACAGTTCACGGCAATGTATTTGCCGTGTTTTCTGTGTGATAGTGCATGTATAATTTTAGGAATGCTTTCCTTTCCAACTCCACTTTCTCCTGTTACTAGTACGGATATATCTGTAGGAGCTACTTGAATTGCTTTTTCAAGAGCGCGGTTCAGTTTAGGATCGTTACCAATAATTTCGAATCGTTGTTTTATAGTTTGAACGCTTTCCATAATCTTGTTGGTTTTTAAGTTTAGCTTTGCATTTCAGAATATCCAACAGCATTACCAATAAGAGTTGCTGATGTACAATCTGTAATATTTACTAATACAAAATCTCCTACTTTATAATTTTCTTTAGGGAAAACTACTACAGTGTTTTGAGAATTTCTTCCAGACCAATGTGCATCCGATCTTTTAGATGGTTTTTCTATTAAAACCTCTACAGTTTGACCTAAGAAACGTTGTGTACGTTGCAACCCTAAGTCTCTTTGTAGGTCCACAATTTCTTGTAAACGTCGTTTTTTAACTTCTTCAGGAACGTCATCTTCCATTTTGCGTGCGGCTAAAGTACCTGGACGCTCAGAATAAGCAAACATAAATCCAAAATCATATTTTGCATATTCCATTAAAGATAAAGTATCCTTATGATCTTCTTCCGTTTCAGTTGGGAAACCCGCAATCATATCTTGAGATAAAGAAATTTCTGGAATGATAGAATAAATTTTATCTACTAAAGCCATATATTCCTCACGAGTATGTTGGCGGTTCATTTCTTTTAAGATTCGAGTAGACCCAGATTGAACAGGTAAGTGAATGTATTTACAAATGTTGTGGTGTTTTGCCATAACATGTATTACTTCCTCATGCATATCTTGCGGATTAGATGTAGAAAATCTAAAACGCATTTTTGGATAAGCAGTAGCAACCATATCTAGTAATTGTGCAAAGTCTACAGCTGTAGCTTTTTGCATTTCAGTAGCCTTATCAAAATCCTTTTTTAGTCCTCCACCATACCATAAATAAGAGTCTACGTTTTGTCCTAATAAAGTAATCTCTTTAAATCCACGTTGCCATAAGTCAGCAATTTCGTCCATTATACTTTGTGGTTCACGAGAACGCTCACGACCACGAGTAAAAGGAACTACACAGAAAGTACACATATTATCACATCCACGTGTAATAGATACAAATGCTGTTACTCCATTTGAGTTTAAACGAACAGGAGCTATGTCGCCATAGGTTTCCTCTTTAGATAGGATTACGTTTATAGCATCACGCCCTTCGTCGACCTCTTTTAGTAAATTTGGAATGTCTTTGTAAGCATCGGGTCCAACCACCATGTCTACAATTTTTTCCTCTTCTAAAAATTTGCTTTTTAAACGTTCAGCCATACAACCTAAAACTCCAACCTTCATACCTGGGTTGATTTTTTTTATCTGGTTATATTGTTCTAAACGTTTACGAACCGTTTGTTCTGCTTTATCTCTAATAGAACAAGTATTTACTAATACTAAATCTGCTTCTTCTAAATTTTGAGTTGTATTATACCCTTCGTTTGCTAAAATTGATGCTACAATTTCAGAATCAGAAAAGTTCATTTGGCAACCGTAACTTTCAATAAAAAGTTTTTTTTGATTGCTCTCACTTTGCGCTAAGGCAAGGCTTGTACCTTGTTTATTTTCGTCAATTACTTTTTCCATAAATCACTTAAAAGTGTATTATTCAGTTTGCAAAGATAGAATTTAATTTTATTATGTGACAATATGTCAGAAATAGAATGTTATATTTTATGTTTTTTTAAAGAAGATATTTCTTAGTAACAAAAAAAGCAGGAAATCCTGCTTTTATATTATTCTAATATTTCGATAGTAACGGTTAATGCTCCGTGTGTGGCTTTATCCGATATTTCGTCAAAAGCTTTTTTTGATAAATCTATTTCTTTCCCTTTAGAAAAAGGTCCTCGATCATTAATCTTAACAATTACAGATTTATTATTAACAATATTTGTAACCCTAACCATAGTTCCAAAATCTAAAGTTTTATGAGCAGCTGTTAACTTAGAGTTATTAAAAATTTCACCGTTTGCCGTTTTACGGCCATTAAATTTATTATGATAATAACTTGCTATAACATTTTTTTTAAAAATTTTACCTTTTGCAGCACTATTATATACTTTGTTGCTATCTGATTTTTTTGTTTGGATTTTTGAACCACTACAAGAGGCAATAAAAGTTACTAAAAAGGCGTAAAATAATGTTTTAAACGTTTTTTTGTAAGAATTTGGGGAATTCATATTCATATTTTATTTTAATTTGTTCTTAAAATTTTTGCATACTAAATTCAAAAACTTTTAGTTAATTGCATATATTTTAATTAATTATC
>CAVBJB010000158.1:0-5275 GCA_963595625.1 Lachnospiraceae bacterium
GTACAATGTTATCAACAAAATTAATTATGCAGCTTAAAGATTGTTCTGGTAAGGTGGTTTTTGAAACGAAAGAGTCAAAATCAAAAGAAAAAACATACGTTTCCGCGTACAGAGAAGCTTTTAGGATTGTAGCTAAAGAGTTTTCTTTAAAGAAAGATTACATTGCAAATTATTTTAAAGAAGATGCTCAGTACTTATCTCCGGTGGTTGAAGAAACAAAAGTTATAGAAACCAAAGTAACTTCCCAAAAACAAATATCTAAGGCTTTAAATTTTGAGTTTGAAAACGGCAAACAGGAAGGTGTTTTAAAAGATAGTAACGGAAATGTTTTGTACAAAATCACAAAAACTTCTGTAGAGAATTTGTACATGGCCTCAAACACGTATGTAGACGGAATTATTTTTACCAAAGAAGGTAAATGGTATTTTGAGTTTACCAAAAATGGTAACAAAGTTATAGAAGAAATTAAATAAATAAAAACCCCGCTTTTAAAGCGGGGTTTTTGATATATATTATATTGGGTTTTGTACAATTAATGGGTTTGCGTTAATCTCTTGTCGAGGGATTAACCATTGCCATCTATTATCTGTAGGGGCTACATCAGTAACACCACCAGATAAAACTGTGCTTACTTGATTAGGAACTGTTGAACGAGTTAATCCTTGACCTAAACGTTTTAAATCGTGGAATCTAAATCCTTCTCCCCATAACTCTATACGTCTGTTAATTAAGATTTCATCTAATAATGCTTGTCCTGTAGTAGTTACAGTTAAAGTATTATCATTTTTTCTATTACGTAATAAAGTTTCTAAAGCACTTTGTGCTCTTGCTGCATCAAAATAATAACTTGCTTCAGCCTCAATTAAATACATTTCAGCCGCTCTCATAAAAGGTACGTCTCCTAAAGAAACAGTAACAGATTGAGCTAAGAATTTTTGAGATGTATAATTAAAGTTTGTAAAGTTTGATGGTAAACCTAAATCAGAGTGAATACCATTAGCTTTGATTACATCTTTACGAACATCAGGATTATCCATGTAATCAAAAAGATTTTTGTTTACAACTTTAGGACATGATCTAATCTGACTCGAACTGTAATTTCTAGACATATAAGCCATAAAGTTACCAAAGTAATCTGATTGGTCAGCTATGATTTTAGCGCCCCACATCCATTCTACGTTAGAATAGTTATTAAATCCAGATAAATAATCTGCATTGGACATTAATGCATATCCCGTACGAGCTTCTAAAGCCTTATCAGCAGCTAATGGGTAATCCTTCATCGTTAAAGCAACACGTGCTTGAATACCTTTTACTACATTAACAGATAAATGTGAATTGTTGTATACGTCTACATTATCTAAAATGCTTTCAGCTTGAGCTAAATCATCAATAATTTGGTCATAAACCTCTTGTACAGTTGCTCTTGCTTTAGGAGCATTATCTGTAGGGTCTAAACGAATCACGATACCTAAATCAGAACTTGCAGTTGCAGGATCATAGGATTTACCAAACGTTTGAACTAATTGATACATACCAAAGGCTCTATAAGCATACGCTTGCCCTAAAGCAGATTGTTGATATTCTATAGCCGTGTCATCTGGTAAAGGAACGTTTGGCGCTTGCTGAATAATGAAATTAGCATTTTTAATCATTGAATACCAAAAATTCCAGATGTATTGATTGCTTCCAGCGTTTTCATTGTTTGTATGTAACCAACGTAATTCTGATACAAACCATCCGTTACCGGTGCTTGGAAAAATAACATCTTCTCCCATAACATCGTAGGTAATCATTTGAGCTGTAAACCCGTTATTACCTTGAGATGAATTTTGGCGTACATACATATTTCTGTGCATACCGTTAATGGCAGCCATTAAATTGTCTGCACTCGAAAATATTGTCTCATCAGATACGGATGAGGTAGGCGTAGTATCAACAAAATCGGCATCACAAGATGACAATAATAGAGTAGTTGATAAAGCCCCTAAATATAATAAGCTATTTAATTTCATAAATTTAGATTTAGAATGATACATTTAAACCAATACTAACAACTCTTGAAGGTGTATATCTGTATGAAGTTGTACCATTGAAAGATTGAACTGGCTCAAAACCTTGTCTTTTTGTCCAAGAATAAATGTTTTCTCCACTTACGTAAACTTTCATGTTACTAGCTCCAAAAGATTTAATTAACTCTTTTTTGAAGTTGTACCCTAAAGTTGCTTGTCTAAAAGAGATATAATCAGAATCAACTAACCATCTAGAAGAGGCAGCTGTAATAGCAGCAGTATTATCTAAAGTCATTAAAGGAATGTTTGTAATATCTCCAGGTTGAGTCCATGCATTTTTCATGTCTACGTGTAAAGCATTACCCTGAGGTCTTGGGCTCATTAATGCTGCATAGTTAGAATCGTAGGTTTTACCTCCAATTTGGTATGTAAACATTGTTGTTAAATAGAAACCTTTATAGTCTAAAGTGTTTGTAAAGCTACCATATACATCTGGGTTTGCTGTACCTACATAACCATACTCAGCATAGTTTTGGTTTGTTGTAACTTTTTGACCGTTAATCTCTCTTGTATATTGGTTGTCTGCAATTTCAGAGTCTTGAATATATAGAGGTTTACCATCAGCAGAATCAACACCGTACCATTTTCTTAACCAAAAGTCATATAAAGAATGTCCAACTGCAAGTCTTTTTGTACCATTGATAATAGCGTCTTGACCTTCTGGCATTTCTTTAATTTTATTTTTGAAAGTTGTAGCGTTGATGTTAAAATCCCATTTAAAATCTTCATTTCTGATAATTCCAATGTTTAAACCTAACTCAAAACCTTTATTGTTCATTGTTCCTACATTACTGTATACAGAAGTAATACCAGCTGATCCAGGTAATGGTAATGGGAAAATCATGTCTTTAGTTTCTCTGTTAAAATATTCTAAAGATCCAGAAATTCTATTGTTTAAGAATCCAAAATCTAAACCTAAATCTAATTGGTTGTTAGATTCCCAAGTTAAATCTTTATTACCTAATTGTGTAAAGTATACACCACCTTCTTCTGCATTAAAATAGTTTCCTAAATCGTAAAGATTTAAGTCTGCATTATATCCAGGATTATATCCAATACCACCGTCGTTACCAACTTGTCCGTAAGATGCTCTTAATTTTAATTGGTTAACAAATGTAGTATTATCGAACATTTTTTCTCTGTGAATATTCCATCCTAATGCTGCAGACCAAAAAACTCCAGTATCGTTTTGAGGTGAGAATCTTGAAGATTGGTCTCTTCGTATAGATGCTGATGCAATATATTTGTTATCGTAATCATAGTTAAGTCTACCAAAGTAAGACTCTTTAGTTAAATGCGTGTTGTATCCAATGTTAGATGTTGTAACAATAAAGTTACTTAACTCATGAATTCCAGCAATAACTTCATTCGTTTTTCTTGTATAAGCATAATCAATTTTTCTTTCAAAAGCCTCGTGACCTGCAAGAATATTAAAATTATTTAAACCGAAAGTTTTAGTATATTCTAAAATTTGGTTGAAAGTAGATGCAACAGTTTTAGTTGTTTCTTTTTCTAAAGCTGCTGTACCGTACGCATCTCCAATGTATTTATTACCGTAAAAACCATTGTTTAGGTTTTGTACGTCATACGATAAATTTGTTGTGAATTTTAAACCTTTTGTAATTTTAAATTCAGTAAAAAATCTAGAGTTGATTGTGTTTGTTGATCTTTTTCTATCGTTTAGTAAAGTTTCCTGAACAACGTTTCTTCCGGCACCAGCACTAGTACCTCTACCTCTTCCAGAAATTGTACCTCCATCATCATATAAACTGTTTCCAAAAGAATCATATAATCTATTACCTTGTAAATCGTATAAGTAAATAGAATATACAGGTCCCATAAATCTTGCAGTATAGAATGGATTTACGTAAGATGATCCTTCACTATCTTCTGCGCGGTTACTGTTGGTTAATGTTCCAGTTAAGTTTGTACCTAATTTTAACCAGTTTGTCACTTGGCTGTCTACATTTAAACGAGTAGTATATCTTTCAAAGTCGGATTTAATTACATAACCTTCTTCGTTGTTATAACCAAAAGATGCGTAATAATTAGAAGTATCTGACGCACCACTGTAGTTTAAGTTATAAGCACTTCTGATTCCTGTTCTTTGTATTGCTTTTTGCCAATCTAAATCATTTACAATTTGTTGCGCTTCAGAGTTTAATTGACCATCAATAACAATTTGGTTATTTGGAACATTATAAATGTTGTTTTTAACTTCACTGAATAAATTGTTAGTTGCATAAGTGTTTGCAGCTGCCTCAGTATAGTTACCATAATATTGAGCGTAATTTTTTAGCGCATTCCAGTTTAACTCGTAATAGTCTTTAGCTCCAACTCTTTCGTATTCTTTAATACTTCTTGAAACTACTCCTGTACTAGTTGAAAAATTAAAAGTTCCTTTTTTACCTTTTTTTCCTTTTTTTGTTGTAATCATTACAACCCCATTAGCAGCAGCAGAACCGTATAAAGATGTTGAAGCTGCATCTTTTAAGATATTAATAGATTCAATATCATCTGGGTTAATATCTGAAGTAGAACCTGTGTATACTGCACCATCAATTACGTATAAAGGTCCATTTGAAAGGTTGTAAGAAGAGGTACCTCTAATTTGGATACTTAAAGCGCTACCTGGTTGTCCCGTTCCAGTAGAAACCATAACCCCTGGGCTAGCCCCATCGATTGCGCTTGTAAGGTTAGTAATAGGTCTGTTTTCAATTGCTTCTGCTCTAATTACAGCATTAGAACCTACTACAGTTTCCTTTTTTTGTGTACCGTAAGTAACAACAACAACTTCATCTAAGTTATTGTCATCAATTGCTAAGGCAATTTGATAATCGTTTTTAGAATCTACAGTAATGCTTTTTGTTTTATATCCTAAAAAGGATACCACAATAACATCACCTGTTTTAGCAGACACCTGGAATTTACCATCCATGTCTGTACTTGTACCTGATGTTGTTCCTTTAATTACAACACTTGCTCCAGGCAATGGAATACCAGTATCTTCTAATACTGTACCGCTAATTTGCCTTTGTTGAGCAAAACCAATTTGAATTAACAACAACATAAATGTTGTCATTAAAAGTTTCATTGTTTGTCTCATTAATCTGTATAGTTAAAATTTATGAAAAGTTAGTATAATTTTTTTATAATTTTAACCTTTAAGACTTTAGATTCAATTTTTATTTAAAATTAAATAT
>CAVBJB010000159.1:0-5242 GCA_963595625.1 Lachnospiraceae bacterium
GCTATATCCCTTTCAGTTTTTAAAATTTCTAAATCTAAATTTATTTCTTCATAACTCGAATAGTCTTTTCTAAGTCTCGACATAATCTATAAATTAATCATTAAAAAATATTTCTGAAAAGGTTTTGATCATCGGTTTATCTATAAAAATCCCTCCTTTAAAGTATAAAATTAGTGATATTAGGATATAAATACCTCCAACGATTAAAAATCCTAGTGCATAACTTTCTATATAAGTCCCTATGGCATATGCTAATGCAAATGATAAAAAGATAAGTGATAAAAGTAAAAATAAACTTAGTAGAATAATCTTGATGATTAAGCTAGAGGCTTTAGTAGTTATTTTAAAACCTAATAAAGTAAAATAATCTAAGTTAGCATCTACAAAAGATTTAGTATTTACTTTTATGTCGTCTATATTGTCTTTAACTTTTTCAAATGCCATGGATTATATTTTTATAAGTTACCTACTTTTTTTTCAGCTTTGCCTTTAAGGTCTTTTAACTTTTTCTCTAAGTTTGCAATAACGTCATCTGTTTTATCACCTGCATCTTCAACAAATTTGTTAAAGCTTTCCTCAAAATCACCCGTTTTTTCTTTTACTTTACCCGTAATTTGGCATTTTAGATCTTCAATTTTTTCAAGTAAATTATCTGATTCTTTAGATACACCATGTTTAATTCTTCTTCTTAATTTAGAACCCTTTTCTGGTGCTAATAGAATTCCTGCTGCTGCTCCTAAAGCTGCACCTGCTAAAACTGCAATTAATCCGCTTCCTAAATTGTTGTTTGACATATAAATTTTATTTTTGGTTATTAATATTTAAATTCCATTATATTAACAACATATTTATTCCTTTTAGTATAAGGATTTAAAAATTAACATTTTATATAGACTGCATGATGCACATCTCCAAAATTATAAATACAATTTTCCCTTTAAGTGATACTGCTTTACATAAAATTATTTTATTACTAGAGCCCGTTATATTTAAAAAAGGAACACTAATTATTACCGAAAACACCTTTGTAAATTGTATTTATATAATAGAAAGCGGCTTAACAAGAGCATTTACAAACTTAAAAGACGACCAAATAACCTTTTGGTTTGGATATGAAAATGATATAATTGTTGGAATGAAATCCTATGTTGAAGGGGCTTTATGTTATGAAAATATTGAAGCTCTTGAGGAGGTTAAGGCTTATAAAATTGATCATGAAAAATTAAAATCCCTTTTTGAAACGGACCTTGAAATTGCCAACTGGGGAAGACACTTTGCTGAGAAAGAATTATTAAAAACAGAAAAAAGATTAATGGCTAGGCAAGTTAAAACGGCAACTGAACGTTATTTAGATTTAGGAAATAAACATCCTGAAATTTTAAAAAGAGTTCCCTTAGGTTATATAGCCTCATATTTAGGAATTACACAAGTTAGTTTAAGTAGAATCAGGGCAGAACTGAAATAAATTTTTTATCATTTGTAAAAGGATATATAATTTATGTTTTAGACCTTTGCGCCTTTAAAAGTATAGTATTATGAATTGGATTATTTTAATTATTGCAGGTTTATTTGAAGTTGGTTTTGCTTCATGTTTAGGTAAGGCAAAAGAAACTACAGGGTCTGAAATGTATATGTGGTACGGTGGCTTTATTTTATGTTTAACTATTAGTATGGTTTTACTTTTAAAAGCAACGGAAACCCTACCTATAGGAACAGCCTACGCAGTTTGGACAGGTATTGGAGCTGTTGGAACCGTAATAGTTGGAATTTTACTTTTTAATGAACCCGCTAGTTTTTGGAGACTATTTTTTCTTACTACTTTAATCAGTTCTATTGTAGGTTTAAAATTTGTATCTCATTAATAATATTTAAAAAGCATCCTAACTAGGATGCTTTTTTTGTTTAAAACATTAATTTTATTTATATTTGGTTTAATAAAATTAATATTTTGATGAATAATATTAAACTGCCAGTACAATGTCCCGCTTGCGAGTCTAAATTAACCGTAAGTAAACTGTCTTGTCAAACCTGTAATACAGAAGTTTCGGGATCTTTTGCTTTGCCCCTATTTTTATCGTTACCCAAAAATGATCAAGAATTTATGTTAGAATTCTTTTTATCTAGCGGTAGCTTAAAAGATATGGCTACTAAAATGGGGGTTAGCTATCCTACCGTAAGAAATCAATTAGACGATATCATCCAAAAAATTAATACCTCTAAAAACAACCAATAACATGAAAATACTTAATCCAATAAAATACTTTCAAGAGAAACCCTTGTTGCTTTTAAATCTATTTTTAATGGTAATAGGCGTAGTTATTGCCATAAAATCGAGTGTTCGTTTTGATGGTGTATTAGATCTACATTTTATTCCAATTGCAAATGCTACAAAAACCGCTACTGATGTCTTAATAAGTGTGGTTACCCTTAGTATTGTTTTTTTTCTTTTTGGAAGAATAGTAAATCCTAAAACCCGTTTAATTGATTGTTTAAACGTAGCTTTTATTTCGAGGGTACCGTTTTATATCGTATCCGCTTTAAATTTTACAGGGCAAATGTATTCGTGGTCTAATTATTTAACCAATAAGCTATTAAAAAAACAATTAGATTTTTCTTCTTCCGAAATAACAATTCTAGTTCTTTTGGCTATATCAGGGTTAGCGGCCTTAATTCTATCAATTTTATTATTGTTTAACGGCTTTAAAACAGCAACAAATGCTAAAACTTCTAAACATTATATTTTGTTTGTTGCAGCATTAATAGTTTCAGAAATTATCTCAGCCATCATACTTAAAAACTTATAAAGTCATGAAAATTTACTCGTTACTTATTCTACTATTAAACACATTAGTGCTATTTGCTCAATCTCCAGAGGGTTCCTGGAAAGGGGACATTTCTGTACAAGGGATGAAGCTTAAAATTGTTTTTCACTTAGAACAATCTAATAACCATTGGTCTGGTAAAATGGACAGCCCAGATCAAAACGCGTTTGGTATTGCAATTCAAAAAGTTAATGTGGTAAAGGATAGTGTTTTTATAGCAGACGATCGATTTAAAATGAGTTATAAGGGCAAGTATCAAAACAATCAAATCGAAGGTACTTTTACGCAAGGAATCTTAAAGACAGAGTTGATATTAACTCCGGGTAAATCGGCTAAACCTAACCGTCCACAAACCCCTAAAGCGCCATTTGCGTATAAACAAGAAGATTTAGTGATTAAAAATGAAAAAGATAACTTAGAACTTGCTGGAACTTTAACCTATCCTAAAAACAAAAAAAAGGCACCATTAGCCATTTTAATTTCGGGTAGCGGAGCTCAAGATCGAGACGAAACACTGTTTGACCATAAACCTTTTGCTGTAATTGCAGATTACTTAACCACTAACGGTTATGCTGTTTTTAGATTTGACGATCGTGGAACAGCCCATTCGACAGGTGATTTTTTAAAGGCTACCTCTTTTGATTTTGCAAACGATGTTGAGGCTATTTACACCTATTTTTCAACAAGAAAAGATATAAATAGCAAACAAATAGGTTTGATTGGTCACTCCGAGGGTGGGTTAGTTGCCGGAATTGTTGCGGCTAATAATCCAAAAATTGCATTTGTAATTTCTTTAGCCGGTCCTGGGGTTAAAGGGAATGAAATACTCGAAGTTCAGAGCTATTTAATAGGTAAAGATATGGGCTTACCCGAGGAACAACTACAACAAGCTAAAAAAATAAATAAAGCTTTATATGGATTTATTGAGGCTGAAGATTGGAAAGATTTTGATTATAGTGCAGACCGTGTAATCAGAAAATACAAACTTATTCAACCAGAGGTTTCAACTTTTAAAAATGAAGATTTAATGAGACAAGTTTTACCTCCTAATGTTAATTGGTTTAAAACCTTTTTGGTTACAAATCCAATCGATTATTACAGTAAAATTAAGGCACCTGTATTGGCTTTAAATGGAGACAAAGACATTCAAGTAAATTACAACCAAAATATAAAACCTTTGCAAGAAGCTTTAGTTAACAAAAATAGTAAAACTAAAGTTTATCCTAACTTAAATCACTTATTTCAGACGGCTAAAACAGGTAGTGTAAATGAATATAAGGAAATTGAAGAAACTTTTGCTCCTGAAGTTTTAAATGATATGTTGCTTTGGCTTAAAGATTTAAACATTAAATAATTCATAATTTAAAGTGCCTTTTAGGGCACTTTTTTTATTTTATGTAGAAATTAACTTTTGTTGCACACTTTTTGCTTGATTATTGTAGTTAATGGATATAAATCAAAAATGTTTAAAAATGCAAAAGATTAAACTATTCGGAATAATGATGTGTTCTTTAGTAACAACATTGTCATTTGCTCAAAAAACAAAAACACTTAAATTAGATATTAAGCCAAATACTGTTTCTTGTACGGGTGTTGCTCCGCAAGAGTGTATGCAAGTAAAATTTAATGGAGATAAGGAGTATCAGCTCTTTTACGATAAAATTCAAGGATTTAATTTTGAAAAAGGATACGAGTATAAAATTAAAGTAGTTAGAACAGAACTTAAAAACCCACCGGAAGACGGTTCTAAATACACTTATAAACTTAAAAAAGTTAAATCTAAAAAAGCAGTTGTGGTAAATAACTATGCCGACAAAAAAATGTTTGTTACTAAAATAAATGGCAAATCAATAGATAATAAAAATTTGTATCTAACCATAGATTCAAATGCTAAAACAATTTACGGTAACAGCGCTTGCAACAGATTTAATATTACATATACGGAAGAAAAAGGTTTAATAAAAACTAAAAGTGGTATAGGAACCTTAATGGCTTGTGAGCAAGCTTCTATGAATTTAGAATCGGAGTTTATGGATGCGATACAAAATCAAACGTTTAAAATAACTCAAGTAGCTAATACTTATATATTAACAAACCAATCAACTAAAAAAACAATTGAGGTTACACAACCTACGCAAGCAGATATTTGGAGTTATATTGGAGTAAGTAAATGGAAACTAATTCAGTTAGAAAACGTAGGTATGGATTATGATAAAGCATTTATTCAATTCGATCCAGTTTCTAAAAGAGTAAACGGAAATTCAGGTTGTAATAACTTTTTCGGAGAATTTACATCGACTACAAACAACATCAGTTTTTCAAAATTAGGTTCAACTAAAATGGGATGTTTAAGTACAGAAAAACAAGAAACAGAACGTAAAGTTTTAAACTACTTAGGCAAAGCATCATTAACATACGAT
>CAVBJB010000160.1:0-5115 GCA_963595625.1 Lachnospiraceae bacterium
GAATGGCTTGATTATGAAGCTACGGTTATTGCTAAATACGGTAAAAAAGAAACCGTTCATGGTTAATTAGATTTAAAAATCCTTGAGTTTTTACTTGAGGATTTTTTTTTGCTGTTTTTTTATACGTTAGCCATTAGCGATTAGCTGTTAGCAATTAGCTTTTAGTCGTTAGCCTTTAGCGATTAGCTTTTAGCTTTTAACTGGTAGTTGTTATGTATAAGCTTTATTTTTATCCCCTACAACTTAAAGACTTTAAACTTTCGACTTTACGACTTTATGACTTTACGACTTTTTGCGTTAGGGATTGCAGTGGCATCCTTTTTTAAAAACTGAGGTACGAGGTTTTTATAAAAGATAGAACGGAAAGCCCGCCGCACCCATTAAAAGGTGCGGAACGCCCAAGGGATTAAAAAGGATATCCGATGGCTATGTTTAGGATTAAATTGTCTTTACGCCATTGTTTGTCGCCAAAGTCTACTTTGTCGTAGGTCCAGCGTTCGCCTTTAGGGTAGTAAGGTACGCGGATAGGGAAAGCAAGATCTAAACGTAGGATTAATATGCTTACGTCTGCTCGGATTCCGAAACCGGCACCAACAGCAATTTCTGAAAGAAAATCCTTAGAAAATTCTCCGCCGGGACGCGCCTCATTTTTATTGAATAACCAAACATTCCCTGCGTCTAAAAATACGGCTCCTTCTATGACACTAAATAATTTGGCTCTATATTCGGCATTGGCCTCTATACGGATATCCCCGGATTGATCGATGTAAAAAACGGATGTTGAGGTACGGGGATCAAAACTTCCGGGACCAAGCGTTCGGGCTCTGAAAGCGCGTACAGAATTAGTACCTCCAACAAAAAATTGCTTAACAAAAGGGACTTGTAACGAGTTACCGTAGGGATAAGCTACTCCTGCCATAAGCCGTGTGGCAACGGTTGTTTTTGCTGTGAGTTTGCGGTAGTACCTAAGGTCGTTATCAATTTTTACATATTGGCTAAAGGGCACTCCTAAAATTTCTTTTTGATTGTCTTTTTCTGCATTTGCACCCCAAATTAATCCGGTAAGGTTTGCCGATAAATCTAGAGAACCTTTGTAATACCAAGTGTTACGTTTGGCGGTCTCCATGGTATTGGTATATATGTAATTGTAGGTTGGACCAAAGGTTAGCTGTTTGTCTAAGATTCGGGCATCGTAAGGGTTTCGGGATGCTTGCTCCTCGAACAATGGGGTTACCATACTTGGTGCTACGTAATTAATTTCTATAATATCGAGGTTGTGTTCTCTAAATCTATTTTCTTTCCAACCGTAACCAAAGGCTGTATTAAAGGAGTTTAGGGCATAAAGTTTCATGCGTTTTTGATATTCATACCCAATAGAAACTTTAGTTTTTGGAACAAAATTAGAGGAGGTTGTAAACTTAAAAGGCGCAATGATGCGTGGCCAGGTTAAACTAGCCTCACTACCTATGCGGTAAATGTTGAATCCTTTTTTGTCTCCACCTAATTGAAAATCCATTCCGCCAAAAACAGAAAAATTAAACTGCTCTGCGGCTCTAAAAAAGTTTTTATGTTTCCAGTTTACGGAAACCTCAAAACCAGTGTAACTGGCTGAATTTGTTTTACCGGTAGTTTCAAACCTTAACGATTTCATGTCGTTTGGAGTTAACATGTAAACTAAATCCAATTGGTGTTTAGCTGAATCTGAAACGTAAAATTGGTTTTTTACAAATTTAAAAGTTCCGAGATTTACTAAACGGTTTAAAGATAGGTTATGGTCTTTACGATTGTATTTGTCGCCCTTGTCAAAATACAAAGTACGGTCGTAAATTTTATTACGGAAGAGTTTATCCGCATCTGCAATGATAAAGTTTTTATAGTTTGGTATGGTATCAATGTTACGAAAACGACGCGTTGAATTTACATCGAAACCTGTGAGTACAAATATTTTATTAATTGTAAATGGGTTACGAGCAATTTCTGGCGTATTGGGTTTTAGGATTAATTTTAAATTAACTTGGTTACGCCCCACTGTAGAGTCTGCCTGTACAAGTAGATAATCTGGATTAAAATAATAGTATCCGTTGTTTTTAAGATACTCGTCTATACGTAAACGTTCGGATTTTATAGTTTCGAGATTGTACGGGTTATTAGATTTAAGTAAGGTTGCTGGCCTAGTTTTTAAAATATCTTTCCATAATACCGTTGAGTCTGCCTCAAAAATAACATCCTTAATAAGGAAGCGTTTTTTTAACTCGACTGTATAATTTGCCTTAGCGGTTTTGCCAGATGTTACGGTGTCTGAGTTTACCACGACTTTAAAAAAACCGTTGTTTTCTAAACGATTAGCTATTAGTTTTTCATTATAATTTAGATCGACCGCAGATAATAACACGGGCTTTTCTCCCAAGCGATTTCTAATCCACGCGCCTATCCCTTTTTCTTTTTCTGGATTACCACTTATATTGTAGAAAAACAATTTAGGACGCATCCCTAAAAATTTTTTATTAGGTTTAGGAATGACTAATTTTTCCATTGCCTCTTTAAAGTTTTTATTTTGCCTTTTTGTGTAAACAGAATCTGGCAACAATTTAAAGTTAGCACCTGTGTACAAATAATCTCCTTTAGGCACTGTTTTAAGTCCGCTACATCCAACTAAAAGGAAAATAGCAGCTAGTAATACTGTTTTATATGAGAAATTAAGTGTGTACATAGACTAATCTTCTGGTTTTATAAAAACAAGCGGTTGTATGTTTATAGCGTCTTTTATTGAATTTTCTTTAGATGAAACAAACAAAACAGGGTTGTAATGATTGGATTGAACTGAATCTACAGGCCTTGTTCTTTTAACAGGTATACTGTCAAAATTACTTGGTGGAGCACTCTGAAAACGCTCTTGATTACGGTCTCTTACTCTTTGATTTTCTTCTCTCCTAAAGGTTCGGTTTTCTCGTCTTTTCTGGAAAAGTTCTTTAAATTTACTATAACTCATGGTGATGATAAAACCTACACCTGTTTCTACCACCTGCCCCTGAAAGGTAACTTGATAGCGATTTTTACGATAGGCTCTGACGATGTAGCGACCATCCTCAGTAAGAGTATATTCCGCAGAAATATCCCCCGCAATATTGGTCATTTGCTCGTTTGCTCGCTCCTGCCCCTCTAATCCAAAATTAGAGCCTATGGTTATTTTTAAACGATCGTCGAACAAGCGTTTGGATAATTCAACATTAAGATCTGTACGTGTTTGTTGTTCTCCGGTTGAAAAGTCATCGGCAGATTCCAGATCAAAATTCAACTCAAAACCTTTTACAAGTTCTGAAGCTAAATTGTTTAATTGTTGAGAAATGATTTTAGAAACACTTTGACGAGCCATCCCCTCAACCGAATTACCTACGCTGGATGCAAAAGGATTTTCTCCTATAAATCGATTTAATACTAAAAGGGCAATAACTTGCTTGTTCATCTCCGCTTGATCGTTTCGGATTTGTCTTAACTTCTCTTCGACAGCAGATTCAACGTCTGATGATATATTGTAATTATCCTCAGCCATTTTAATATCAAAAGTAATTTCTGGCTTAAGTAATTCACCATTCATCATTAAATGTGTCTCAAAAGGCACGCGCTGTTTATAAGTGTTGCGTTGTGCTGCAGACATACTTTGTAATTGGGAGTCTAGTAAATCTATAGGAGATGTGTTGGTTTTATAAATTGCTGTAATGTTGGCATTGGCAGAGGTTGGCTCTCCTGTCCATACAATAGTAGAACCTTTTTCGATCTCGAATTTTCTTTTTATAAAATTAAAACTCATTTCGTAGGATCCTTTGTCAATTTCGTAAGTTCCGGTTAAAGATGTTTTACCCGATGGGTCTAAACCACCGGTTAAATCTGCCTCTCCATAAACTGTTAGTTTATCACCGTTTTGTTTGTCTATAACAATGTTTAAAGTTGCTTCTTTTTTAATTACAATTGATGCGTTTACGTTAACCCCTTTAATACTCGACTCGTTTAATTCTTGTTGCAATTCTAGCGTTTGTTGAAGCACTAAATTATCCTCGTCTATAAACTCAACAATCCCTTCTCTATCGGCTATGGACGGATCTTGACTTGGGAGCACAAAAGTAAAATCCGTATCGTCGTTAACTTGAATTGTACCATCAACTACCGGCAAATCTAGAGTTCCTGTAATGTTCATGTTGGTGTTAATGTATAACTTACCGTAAAACAAATCGTTGTCTTTAGCGGTAGAATTCATTAATTTAAAATTATCAGCGCGTAAACGTAAGTTAAATGCAAAATCCTGATAGTTTTTGGTAAGGATACGGCCGTTTAGACGCAGTTTATTATTTTCCGAATCAGTAACTTCAAATTGGTTGAACCTTATACCTTCTTCATTAAAAATTATAGGCTGGTTTATATCTTTAAACGTTGCATTTAAAGTATTAACCGTAAGTCCCACATTATTAAATTTGGCTTCGCCGATTATTTTAGGGGAAGAAACGTTCCCGGTTATATTGAGTTTACCGGACAAAAATCCTGTGGTATTAGAAATAACCTTGGTTGCAAAACCCTGGATGGTTTGCATTTGTAAAGCCTCGATATTTGCTTGTAAACGCAAGTCGTTTGATTTATGGTTAAATCCACCAAATATTTTAACATCGTTGTTGTTTCCGGTTAAAGTTATTAAAGCATTATAGGTATCTTCTCTACGTGTATTGGTTACTTTTACATCTAAATTTCCTACTTTGGCATTCATAACTTCTAGGTCTGAAATTAAAACACTACCTAAAAATTTTACTTTCCCTTTTAAATCTCTAAGTTGGGCTTTACCATTAATGGTTCCTTTAGCTAATAACGAATCCTTTTTTATAATATGGGTTAAAGATTCTATTTCAAAATCTTTAAACTCTACATTCAGCGGTGCATTTACCTGATTATTTTCAGAAGTTACAATAAGTTTACTTTCCTTATTTTCTAATATAAAATCGTAAGCGTGTATGGACTTTGGAGTTAATTCTATCACATTATTTTCAGAAACTTTCCATCCATCATAATTTAAAACCAATCCGTCGGGGTTTAATTTAATTTGAGTAAGATTGGCTAGGCTTGCTAACGTAC
>CAVBJB010000161.1:0-5110 GCA_963595625.1 Lachnospiraceae bacterium
CCTTTTATGTAACCTTTTGTTAATAAAAAGATTAGATGAACTTTGAACAAAAAATTATTAGTACAAATAAAATGAATTAAAAAGACAAAAAATGTCTTTTAGTCAAAATATTCTAAAATTGAAATGTTTTTTTGAGCTAATTTTTTTAAAAGATCTGACATGGATGCAAACTCTAAAACCTGCAATAGTTGTTCTTTATAATCGTATTGCAAATCCGGATGAAGCTTATCATAAATGGTAATTATTGCTTTAATACGTCCGGCTATATAATCAAAATGTTTATCCGCGTATTTATTATAAAACTCGACTGTGTAAAGACTTGGATATTGATCAAAACATAATTTAAGAATAAGTAATCTCAATTCGAGTTCAGAAACTTTATCTTTAGTAATGGCAGCGTGCTCATTTACAACTCCACTTAACATGCGAGCATGCATATTTAAGTAATCGTATTTTTTATTGAAGTTTGCTTTTTGCATCGTTTTTTCGAGCAATTTCATACTATCAATAATTTGCATTTTAGCTTCGTGCGAACGGTCTAACAAGTCCTCTTCATTCTCTAATAATTTATAATGCAATTGTTTAATAAGCATTTGATCTTTATTGATTAACCTTATTAAAAGTTTATCTTTTTCCTTTTCAGGTAAGGAAAGAATAGCCTCTTTTAATTCGGGCATTTGTGTTAAAGATAATTTCATAACTTATTTAGGTTTTAAAAATTAAAGAGAGAACCAACCACAGTATAGGTACTGCTTCTACCCAAAATAAAGTATAATATTTGGTACGGTTGGAATTTGCAAAGTACGTGAATAAAAATACAATACCTATTAAAATTATATTAATCCACCATTGGTTGGGGTAAACATTTCTTTTTAAAAATTCGAGCAAGTAAAAAAGTATCAAAAGGATATAGATAACAATTTTTGTATTAGCAATTCCTATAGTTTGTGGAACAGTCTTTAATCGAATATCATCGTATTTTAAATCATTGATTTCGAATATTAAAATCAGAATTAAGGTTAAAATAAAACGTTGAAAAAATTTAAACCATACATCTTCTTCCAAAATTAAATTAGCATTTAGTAAAGGTAATAGCAAGGTAACACCAGCCCAACATAACGATACGATATAAATTTTAATACCGGCTAGATTTCGAAGATTTTTAGTTTTATTAGAGATTGGAACGGCGTAAAATAAGGTTAGTAAGCTAAATACAAGAATACAAACTTGGGAATTTATATTGAGTTTAAAAAACAAATAGATAACTCCTAATAAAGCCATTAAACTCATCCAAAAAATGGTTATCAAAAGTTTACCTATATTTTGTTTTGATAATAAAAGGTTATAATATTTGATAAAATTATAGCTTACAATTGTGCTAAGAAATACAAAAATGGCTACATGAAAATTTATTGGAATATGTGCAAAATGATAGCTTAACACTGTCAAAGCAAAGGTTGATAGCGCTACATGTAAACTCGCGTTTATGTAAAAATTTAATATTTTTTTAAACCATATCATTCTATAAAAAAACAAGACTCAAAGATAAAAATCTTTGAGTCTTGTTTAGAGAAATAATGACTAACCAATTAAAAAACTCCAATATAATGGTTTCCTGTTTGGTTAACTAATTTGGCACCTTTAGTAACTGCGCCATTATTTTTATTAATTGCGTATATATTTCCGTCTAGTCCAACTGGAGTAACAGCTACTAATATATTATCACCATTAACTACAAAACCTTGGTATTGCCCAAAATCTAAACCAATTTGATAAGGAATTCCTTCTATTTTAGTTGCAGTTTTAGAATTTAAATCAATTAGTGCTAAAAACCCCTGATCTGTGGCACCAGCATGATTATAAGCAACTAAAGCCTTGCCATTTCCAGCATATCTCCAAGAATCTACATAAACATTTTGTAAACCTAAAGCCGCATCTAAACTAAAAACATAACTATTATCATATTGGTTGTTTTGACCAATTTTTAAAATGTAAGATCCATTAGCTCCACGTTGAGTAGCTTGATATATATTGTTATCATTTGCTACATAACCATTAAAACTACGGTAACCTGTAGTATCTCCTCCAGTTACTGTTGAAGTTATAACAACTGGATTTTCTAATGAAGGATAATCAACGACTAGTGATTTAGCTCCTAATCTTTCATAGTTAGATTGATTTGAACCTGTTAATGGATTAGTTTTACGCATCCACATACCAATAATTAATTTGTTACCAGCAGCATTTAATATTGGAGAATCTAAACGGAATAAATGATGTCCTTCTGCTTCTTCTTGTGCTGTTAAAGGAACTTGGAACTGTTTTACTTCTGTTATTCTAGGATTTTGTAAATCTAATGTTAATACAGTAGATGTACCTCTTGTATAACCATAAGCTCCATCAACTTCTACAATTTGAGGAGAAGTTACATTCACGGCTACTCCAGTTCTATCTCCATCAAATAATTTTGCCCATCGAGGTGAAGTTCCTACATAATCAGAAATATCTACTTGACTTCCAGTCTGTACATAATTTCTACCACCATTAACATTATATTTAGAGAAAGTTCCTCCATTATCTCCTGTATAAGCAATATTAAAAACAGTGTTACCATTTTCAGAAGATTGTAAACGGGCCGTTCTGTTAGAAATTACAGGTTCACCATTGTTATATACATCTATTATATAATTTTGATCTAATGCATTTTCTAAACTAACCGCATATATTTTTGTACCACCATTTCCGTCTCCAGGTGCATCTTGCATTAAAGCTCCTGCAACTGTAATCCATCTTTGTCCAGAATGTTCATTTCCGTTTCCTCCATCATTATCATCATCTGAACAGCTTGTAAATAACATAGTCCCTATCAAGGTACTAAAAAATAAAGATTTTAAAACTTTAGTTTTCATATTTATATAATTGGTTTAAAATTTATTTAAAATATAATTCAATTTAACATAAAAAGATCTTCCAGGTTTTTGTAAGGCGAAATTGTCATAAGCCTCATCATTAAATACATTTTTGGCATCTATACTTAATACAAATTTTTTACTAGGAAAAATGTAACTTAAACCTAGGTCATGTATTAATTGCTTAGGTGTTGAAAAATAATCTACTTCTAACCAATTGGTGTAAAATGAATCTACAGAACTTAAATTGTAATATAAGTTTAGTTTAGATTCCTTTTGAATCAGATTATGTAATGTATATTGAACATTGGCATTTATTGTAAAAAATGGTTCGTTAGGTAATTGTTGATTATAATATCTGTTTACATTACCATTATTATCGTATTTAGAATTATAAACTGTATTGAATTTTGAGGAATTAATTAAAACGTGTAAATCTTTTTTGAAGGAATAATTAAATTCTAATTCAAAACCTTTTGAAAGGGTTTTATTTAAATTTTCAAACGGTGCAGTTTCTTCAGCATCGTTTATTCGAGTACTAGATCTTCTAACAATTTTATCTTTAGTATCTCTTAAAAAACCATTAGCTCCTAAAGAAAATTTATGCTCGTTAATTTTATATGGACCTATTTTAAAACCAATATTTGTATTGGTACTTATTTCTGGTGTTAAACTATTATTTTCGACAATGTTATCTCCTACTTCTCCAAAAACCTCACCTTCAACAGGTAATCTAATTGCCTTTTCGGCAGATGCCAAAATAACTATTGCTGGTTTTATAGCATAGGATATAGCAGCTCCATAACCCGTATAATCGTATTTGTTACTTGCTTCAATACTTTCTCGAATAGGTTGACCATTCACAAGTCGAATAACTGGTTTTATTTTTTCTAGATTTTGCATATAGTATTTTGAAAATAAATTTGATTTAAACTTAGATTCAAATGCTCTTAATTCATAAGCTATCGAAAGAATATTTTTATTTAATTTTCTCGTTTCAACAAGTTCTCTCTCCATCGAAGATCTCATATCATCTCGATCTTTTCTATCAAAAGAAAATCCCATGTAATTTAATTGTAATTGGTAGTTATCATGTAATCTATAGGATAAATCAGTTCTAAATGTGAAAATTTTTCTGTCAGAATGTAACACTGTAGGAGCTCCTTGTTGCGCACCATCTGGGGTCAAAATATAATTACCTCCGAATCCAATTGCTCTATCACCATTCCAATTATATCTCCATTTAACTGTATCATTAACAATTTCACTTCTATCACTGATAGACGAATTAATGTTTAATCGTAATCCATCAACAATAAAATTATTTTTACGATAAGTAGTCGTAATTACATTTGCCTGTGATTCTACAAAACGTCCATAGTAAGGTGTAGTCATATACGTACCATGTTGAACTTCTCTGTAAGAATCAGAAATATTTACGCCAACAAAAAACTGATCTGCCCATTTTACATCTGTAAAACCAACTTCAACAGCCCCACCTGTAGATCTGTAAGCGTCGTTAAATCGTTTAGCAAGTGTATTTTTAAAAGTTCCATCTGGATTTTTGTCTCTAACAAATTTTCCCCAAACCTCATAATCATTGTCTGAATAATTTTGAAAACCAGAAGCTTTTACAGTGAATCCATTACTATTTTCTCTATAAACTCCGCTAATATTAGATTGGAATGTATTAAATGATCCATAAGAAATAGAAGCGTTTAAAGTGTTACGTAAACCGCGCTTTAAAATAACATTAATAGCTCCACCTAAAGCGTCATCCGATAAATGTATTGGAACAACACCTTTATAAACTTCTATTCTTTCTATTAAAGCTGGCGGAATACTATTCAAAGAAAATGAAGGACCATATGTTGAAATAGGAATACCATCGACAAAAATTTTAATAGCATTTCCTGACATTCCATTTAAATTATAATCTACAGAAGAACCTAAACCACCGCTTTGTCTAACTCTTACACCTACAGTGCGATCTAAAAGTTCATTGGTTTGTATATTTCTCAAACCTGCTTCTTTTGTTTCAATAACATTTACAGCAAATCCTCTTTTCTCAATATCAGTCTTAGCTGATCTTATTTTAACAACCACATCATCTAAAAATTCATTTTTTTTAGCATCTGTAGTACCTAAATCTCTAACAACATCTTTATTAACAACTTCTATTTTATCAGAAAAAGTAATAC
>CAVBJB010000162.1:0-5107 GCA_963595625.1 Lachnospiraceae bacterium
TTACGGAAGTAACCGATTGTTCTGTTTCTATAAAAGCAATATCCTGAGTAGGATTAGGATAAATTCTGATTGAATTTTTTTGTAATTCAGTTAAACTTAAGGTTGTTTGCCCAGCTGTAATACTTTGGTTAGCTACATCGTTATAAGCAAAACTTTTTAAAGTAATCACTCCATCAGCTCCTCCTGTAGAATTTACTAAAATCCATCCGTAATGAAAATTGTTTCCTAATTTAAATTTCACACCAATATACGAATCACCAGCAGGGAACATATCTTGAGGTTCACCCCAACTAGCATTAAGATACGCATCTCCCTCAGTTGCAAAATTACTTTGTGGTCCAATAACTGTATTATACGGTAAAGATTTTAATTTATCCCATCCGTAGCCACTCGCAAAACTACCAACAACAACAAAATCAACGTTGCCATACGTAAAAACGCAAGCAATACTTCCCCAGCTTTCTCTAAAAGTAAATTCGGGAGTCCCATCGTTATTAAAATCAAAGTCATAGGATGAATCTTCTGTAAATACATGATCTGCAATGTCACGTACAATTATAGAAGCATTAGCAAAAGATCCTGCTAAAAGAGCAGCAAGTAAAATAAGTTTTTTCATATTTAGATTTGGGTTAAATTATGCAACAAACCTACATACATGTCTTCCAAAACACAAAAAAAACACTACTCAAACACTACTCACGCACTACTCTACTAATACTTAAACCCTTGATTTTACTAGGATAAAGATTGTAAATAGGCACTTAAGCTAGTTGTGGTCTCTAAATTCATTTTTTTTCTGATTCGGTACCTACAATTTTCTATACTACGAACCGATAGATTTAGTAAACCAGCAATTTCTTTATTTTTATATCCCAGAAAAATGAGTTCGGTGATTTTGCGTTCCTCCTCGGTTAAATCTGCATGATTTTTTTCTAGATTATATACAAAGGATGAAGATAAGGTTTGGATTAGCTCTTCACTTTTTTGATTCGGAATTTTAGACTGCTGCACATCCTGTACCATTTCTTGCAACTTCTTTTTAGCCACCTCGTCCGTACACGTAGTATATATATCTTTTAACTGTCCTGTAAATTGTTGCACAAAATCTTGTGTATGGTTTACATTTAAGATTATTTTTTCGGCTTTGTCCTCCGTATACTTAAGCTTATCCTGCGTTTGAATTACGGAGTTATTAAGCTTGGAAATTTTTTCTTTTTGTTTTTTATTAATTACATACACCATTAAAATTAAAAACAATAAAGCCAAAATTAAGAGATACACTTTTACAGTTGCCAAAGACTTCTCTGCTTTTAAAATCTTTATTTTTTGCTCTGCTTTTTCCTTTTCAATTTCATTATTTTTTAATTGATTACTAATTTCCTTATTCTCAATCAACCATGTATTTTTAGATTCTTCAACCTTAACATTTTCCTCAAAAAACAATTTATGGTACTTTAAACCTAAATCATATCTCCCCAAAGACTCGTAAACCATAGCATAAAACTTATATAAAGAGGCGCTCAGTTCCTTATCGTTAGTCTTTTTTAATAATCCTTCACTCACCTTTAGCTGAGCTAAAGCCTTATTAAAATCTTTTTTATAGATGTAACTCTCAGCAATATTTTGGTATAAACTTGCCATAAACCTAGTGTTATCCTCTTCATTTAAAAGAGCAATAGCCTTATTGTAGTACAAAATAGCACGATCCAAATCCTTACGTTGCTCCAAATAAACATTACCAAGGTTAGAGAGTACAATAGCTTTAGACTTAGCGTCCAAAGACTCTGCCAACATCTCGTTTAAACTTTTTAAAGCATTATCGTAATTCCCTTTTTTAATATCTAAAATCGCCAAATTCCCTTTAGCTTTATTAACACGATCTTTGTTTTTAATTGCTTTAAAATAATGCAAAGAGGCCTTATAAAAACTATCGCATTTATCATAATTACCAAGTCTAAAATGCAAATTACCTAGTCCCTCATTCAGAGAGCCTAAATCTTCCACCTTATTAAACTTAGTAGCTAAATCAAGACCTTGGTAATAATATTCCAATGCCTTTTCATAACGCTCAATTCCGTAATAAGCTCTTGCCAAAGTTTTGGCACCTTCAATTTTTAAGGTAGTATCGTCAATATCCTTTAATGCATTTTCAATTTTAATAATTGCAGATGATGTAACCGGTACATCTTTAATCTCTTTAAGTGCTTGTTTTAAAGTAAGTTCTTGGCAAAAAACAAATTGATAGGCAAATAACAGGAGTAAAAAACAAGTTTTTCTCATGGGTTAGTATGTTTAAATAGAAGTAATTTTAAATTGCCACAGGACGCAGCTGTAATAAATAAGTGGTTAAATATATTACAAAAATTAAAAAAAATTTAGGGTTTACCCGTATTCGTGTAATAATTTAGTTATTTAGATTCATTATTTATGGCGTGCCTATACAAAAACTCCTTACGTCGTTTTTTATAGGTCGGGTCATCGGCTGTATCTTTGGCTGCTACGCAACGCCAAAGGATGCCGCCTCTACCCCTCACGCAAAGCTGATGCTATAAACTTTCGTTTACGGCAGGGCGCGTTACCGGGTGTAGCCTTGTTTGAGCTCCTTTGCCTACAGCGCAAGCAAAGGCAAAGAGCGAGGGCGAAACACGGGACCGTAAAAATGAAGAATGAAATTTTTACGGGAACGCCAAAAAAAAAAGAGACTGTAAACAGCCTCTGATTTTGATAAGTTTTTACTTATGCAACGTTCTTAGCGTTTCTTTCTTTAATTAAATCTGCCGCTCCACCGATTGCCCAGATAATAACGAAGTTAATTAAGAAAATTAATAACCAGAATCCCATTGTGAATACGGTTAAGAAAGCTAAGAATCCTAAAAATTGTTGAAATTGAAACATAGTATTCCGGAATTTTTATGAATTCATAGCAAATATACGTTGGAAAAGAGTTTTAACCAACGCTAAATCCCTTTTTATTTTCGTTATATTTATAGTTAACTAAATTTCAGAAAGATAAAACATTATGGCATACAGAATAGAAAAGGATACTATGGGCGAGGTAAAAGTGCCTGAAGACAAGTTATGGGGTGCACAAACAGAACGCTCGTTAGAGAATTTTAAGATTGGGCCCGAAGGTTCTATGCCGAAAGAAATAATTAAGGCTTTCGGTTTTTTAAAGAAAGCGGCTGCTTTTGCCAATCAAAAACTTGAAATATTACCAGATGAAAAACGCGATTTAATTGCTAAGGTTTGTGATGAAATTATTGAGGGAAAATTGTATAGCGAATTTCCATTAGTGATTTGGCAAACGGGTTCTGGTACGCAAAGTAATATGAATGTGAATGAGGTTATTGCAAATAGAGCTCAGTTACTTTTAGGAAAAACACTTGGAGAGGAATTGTTTATTAAACCTAATGATGATGTAAATAAATCCCAGAGTAGTAACGATACCTATCCAACGGCAATGCATATTGCAGCGTATCATGAAGTAGTAACCTATACCCTACCTGGTCTGAAAAAGTTGAAGGAAACGTTAGAGGCAAAATCAGAATCTTTTAAAAAAGTTGTTAAAATTGGACGCACGCATTTAATGGATGCTACGCCACTGAGTTTAGGTCAGGAAATTTCGGGATGGGCCAAACAGCTTGAGTATGCGATTAAAGCTATTGAAAATACTTTACCTCACTTATGTGAGCTTGCATTAGGAGGTACTGCAGTTGGTACGGGATTAAATACACCTAAAGGATATGATGTTTTAGTTGCGCGCTATATTGCTGAATTTACAGGTTATCCCTTTGTTACTGCTCCCAATAAATTTGAGGCCTTAGCTGCTCATGATGCAATTGTGGAAACGCATGGGGCTTTAAAACAAGCGGCTGTATCTTTATATAAAATTGCAAATGATGTAAGATTATTGGCCTCGGGACCACGAAGTGGAATTGGTGAAATTTTGATCCCGGAAAATGAGCCCGGATCCTCTATTATGCCTGGCAAGGTTAACCCTACGCAGTGTGAGGCTTTAACTATGGTTTGCGCTCAGGTTTTAGGTAATGATACAACTATTAGTTTTGCAGGTACGCAGGGCCATTTTCAATTAAATGTATTTAAACCAGTTATGGCAGCCAATTTTTTACAATCAGCACGATTAATTGGCGATGCTTGTGTGTCATTTAACGATCATTGCGCCGTGGGTATAGAACCAAATACAAAACGTATTGAAGAACTTGTATCTAAATCTTTAATGTTAGTTACAGCTCTAAATACTAAAATTGGATATTATAAGGCTGCTGAGATTGCACAAACAGCTCATAAAAACGGAACTACTTTAAGAGAAGAAGCATTAAATCTAGGATACATATCTGCAGAGGATTTTGATGCAATTGTTAAACCAGAACATATGATTTAATTATGGAATATAAAAAAATTTACTCGGGCAGTGAAATCAATTCTTTAGCTGTAAAAAACATATTAGAACAACACGGTATTGAATATATAATTCAGGATGATGTTGCCTCTGGGGTAATTGCTGGATTTGGAACTTTAGATCGAGCGGTTCATGTTTTAGTACTAGAGGATAAGGAGGCGCAGGCACTTGCCTTACTATCTGGTTTGGATATATAAAATAAAAAAAGTCAAAGCTTAAGCTTTGACTTTTTTTATTTTATGCCAAATACTTGTGTCCAATAAGGACCAACTTTGGCAATACCCATTTCATCAAAATCATTATTCATGATGTTTTTGCAATGTTTAGCGCTTTTTAACCAACCCTCCACCACAAGTTCTGCAGTCGGTTGATTTTTGGCAATGTTTTCTGCACATGCCATCCAAGGGTATCCTACATATTGTAATCTTTTAGCTACTGTATTTCCGTTGGAATCTACGTGGTTAAAATAATTAAAAGTATACATATCATTAGATAAAAATTTTGCTGCTTGCTCTAAATCAAAATTGTATTTTAATTGTTTAGCCGGTGGATAATAGGTATCCCCACAGTTACATCCTTTATTCCTGATATCATTTACTAATGTAAGAACTTCTAGAGGCATTTTTTCTATAACATTATTCTCTTTCCCATCAAAAAAGAAAATGGATGTTGTTTGCAACATTAAAT
>CAVBJB010000163.1:0-5074 GCA_963595625.1 Lachnospiraceae bacterium
AGAAAATATAAAACATATAATTATGGTAAAAAAGTTTATAAGTAAATAAGTATAATTTTGCATGTTATTTAAAATACATTTTAAAATATTTTATGGGAACAAATAAAAAGCCAAAACATTCTCCCTTAAATTTATCTAAATGTTTATGATGCTGTTTATGAGCGCGTCTTATCGCTAACAAATAAGGGTTTTTAGTATCTTTAAGTATTTTTACTCTTTGATGTATAAAAATATCGTGAACAAAAAAATACGCCATTCCGTATAAAGTGATTCCTAATCCTATAAAAAATAAATAATTATAGTTTTGTAAAGAGCCAAAATAAAATAATGCTATGGCCGGGATAGCAAAAATTACAAAAAAGTAATCGTTTTTTTCGAGCGGTCCATCGGTACTATGATCGTGATGATCTTTATGTAAAATCCATAAAAATCCGTGCATGATGTATTTATGGATAAACCATGTTAGGGGCTCCATCAATATAAAAACGAGTAGAGTTAGTAAAAACATCATTTTATAATATTTTGTATGTTTTGTTTTAATTCTGGATTGGTTATTTTAGTTACTTCGTTTTTTAAAATCTCCAAATCCTCTTTTAAATTTTGAGTGTAATTTAAAAATCCAGGTGCATTTTTTTGAATGGAATATCTAAGATATCGTAATTCTACATTCTTTGAATCCTTTACTATAGCCGCTTCAAGATTTTTTTTTCCTTTAGAAAAAGTATTTAATTTTTGCAGTGGATTTATAGCATGATTTGCCCACACTGTTTGGTAAGCACCCAAGTACCCTAAAGCTAAGGTAGTGCTATTTTCTTTTTCTAAATAAACAATCATTTGCTTACAAATCTGTTTGTTTTTTACAGCAGAAGTATAATTTTTTTGTACCTCTGCTAAAGATTGTGAATATAAAGAATACGAAGTAAATAAAAGTAGAATTACCCATTTCATGTCATTATTGCGAATTTATAAGAAAAATAACTTTGCATCATAATGGTTGCCTTTTGCGCATCATGGATTCGAACGCGCTCATTTAAAATATGTTGAGCAGATTTTGCTTTTATTTTTTTAAATAAAGACCAATAATATCTATAAGCTAAATAAACTCCAAACTTAGAGCTTGTAGGTAATAGTTTTATCCCTTTTAAAGCTTGTTTAAATTCTTTTTCAATTTCAACTTCAATAGTAGCTTTTAAAGTATCATCAAAAACAGTTAGATCCACTCCTGGAAAATAGGTTCTTCCTAAAATTTGATAATCATCTTTTAAATCTCGAAGAAAATTAATTTTCTGGAACGCGGAACCTAACTCCATAGCATAAGGTTTTAATTTTTCGTATTCGTTTACATCTCCTTCTACAAATACTTGTAAACACATTAATCCAACTACCTCTGCAGAGCCTAAAATATATTCCTTATACAAATCCGAATCATATTGTATTTTTGTTAAATCCATACGCATACTGTTTAAAAATAAATCGATCAATTCTAGATTAATTGTATAGGTATGTACAATTTCTTGAAATGCGTTTAAAATGGGATTTAAAGATATTTTATTATCCAAAGCTTCTTTAGTTTGTAGGCAAAATTCATCTAATAACTGTTCTTGTTTAAAGCCATGAAAACTGTCTACAATCTCATCCGCTAGACGTACATATGCGTAGATCGCATAAATAGCGGGCCTAATTTTAGGATGTAACGCTTTAATTCCTAAAGAAAAACTTGTACTGTATTTTTGGGTAGTAGATTTACTTACTTGAAAAGATAATTGATCAAATAGCTTTTTCATAAACACTGTTTTTATAAATTTCGGTTGCTACAATTTTTCCTGATATTAAGGAAGGAGGTACACCTGGTCCTGGAACCGTTAATTGACCTGTGTACCAAATATTTGGTATTTTATTATTTTTTATAGCTGGTTTTAATACTGCTGTTTGAGCAAGTGTATTAGCTAGTCCGTAGGCATTACCTCCAAAGGCATTGTAATCTTCTTTAAAATCAGAAACGCAATAACTTTTTTTGTAAATAATTTTATTTTTTAAATCCTTAACACCCGTTTTAGCTTCAATTCTTTGCAACATCAAGTCTAAATATTTTTCACGTTCCTGCTCTTTATCCTCTAGATTAATTGCTAAAGGCATTAATAAAAACAAATTTTCCGCATTAGTTGGAGCCACATTTGGATCTGTTTTAGAGGGACAGCAAACATAAAATAAAGGATCTGATGGCCATTTTTTATCCTCATAAATTTCATCTACGTGTTGATCCAAATCGGGTTCAAAAAATAAGGTATGATGTAAAAGATCAGGAATATTTTGGTTTATACCTAAATAGTAAATGAGGCATGAAGGAGCAAATGTTTTTTTATCCCAATAATCCTCAGCATAATTTCTATACATTTTAGGAAGTAAAGATTCAGCATGTGCGTAGTCACAAGAGTTTATTATAAAATCAAAATCCTGAAATGTGTCGTTAACTAAAATTCCTTTAGCTTCTTGATTAGCAATTAAAATTTCGGATACTTGAGAATTAAAATGGAAAGTAACCCCTAGTTCCTCACCGATTTTATGCATGGCCTTTACCACTTCATAAAATCCTCCTTGAGGATACCAAGTCCCTAATTTATAACCTCCATAATTCATTAAGCTATACATAGCAGGTATATTTTTTGGAGAAGCTCCTAAAAATATCACAGGGAATTCCATTAAAGCTCTTAATTCATTTGTTTTAAAAAACTTTGCTGTATAGGATCTAAAATTGGTAAGTATATCTAATTTAAAAGCACTTTTAGCAATTTTTAAAGAGAAAAATTCACTCCAAGAATGACAAGGTTTTTGAACAAAGGATTTCATCCCGACCTCATATTTATCTTTAGCAGCTTGCATAAATTGCTCTAATTTTTTAGAAGAACCTTTTTCAATGGTTTCTATCCAATTGGGCCATTCAGAAAATTTTAAGGGAGGTTTTACAGACGAATTTTTAAAAACCATTTCAAATTGAGGATCTAAACCTGTTAACTCAAAAAAATCAGAAGTTTTATATCCAAAATCCTTAAAAAAATCCTCGATAACGTCGGGCATCCAATACCATGAGGGCCCCATATCAAAAACAAATCCGTTAGGAGTTTTAAATTGACGAGCTCTACCTCCGGGTTGGTTATGTTTTTCGAAAACATGAACTTCAAAGCCTAATTTTGCGGCATAGGCTGCAGCAGATAGTCCAGAAAATCCAGAACCAATGATGGCAATTTTTGTATTAGATGTTTTCATATGGAATATTTTTAAACTATTTAGCTGGTTAAAAATAAAATTTGGTTCAAAAATATACTTTTTAATTTAATTTTCAATCTTTATTATAACTAATTTCCTTGTTAAAAAATTGTTAGTTAGGCAAAAAAAAACCTACGAATCTATTTCGTAGGTTGTAATGATATTTAGGATATGAATTATAAATTATTGTATATAGCTTCTAATTTAGTTGCGTCTGGGTTTGTTTTATGAAGATCTAAATGGAATTTTTCGAGTTTATCTAAGAGAAATATCAGCTGATGTTTTTCTTGTAAGGTTAAATTTCCGGATACAATTTTGGTTGCTTGTCTGATTTTGGACATATGTTGGTTTAAAGCTTCTTGTCCTTTTGTAGTTAGGTTAATAATTTTAGAGCGTTTATCTAAATCATTATCTTGTTGATTTACCCATCCTTGGTTTAAAAGTCTAGAGATGATTTGCATACCTATAGGTTTGTCCTGAATATTATTTTTAATTAGTTCCATTTTGGTCATACTACCAAAAGTTTGTAGTGTAATTAAAAATATAAACTCGTCTTGGGTTGAGAAATCTGAATCTGTCATGGCCCATTTGGAATAAATTTTACCAAAACGATTTAGGTGAACTAGTGCTGTAGCAATGGCACTTTCAGGGCTACGTCCGTTTGTAGAACCTTGATAGGGTGTTGGAGTAAACTCTGTTTTAATTTGACAGTCATGAATCCAACGCTTAAAGCCGTCTATTGATTCCCCGTATTTTTCTATTATATCTGGAGAATTATATTCTTGTACTAAATCTAAAACGTTGTGGAGTAATTTAAAATTCATGAACTTAAATTGTAAAGTGCAAATGTATTGTATTATGGTTTAAACTAAAAATTGAATTTTATTTTTATTAGTTGATAGTTGCGTTAGGGATTGGAGCGTTTGTTTAAGCTCCTTTTGCATTTTTTTTAAATGCAAAAGAGCGAGTGCGGAAAGCCCGACACAGGTTATTTACGTAATGAAATGGAGTAATTAACCTGGGTAACGCCCCAAAAAAAGCTCCTTGTAAATAACAAAGAGCTCAATTTTATTCTTTTATAATTAGTACGGTTCCTTTAAAGCCTGTGGCTAGATCCCAGCGGTTGTTTATTATGGTATGATCTTTATCGTCAACTATCATAAACTGCGCGGTGTTTGGGCCTGATGAGCCTTGATTTAGCGCGGTAAATTCTAATTTATTAAAACCGGGAGTTAGGCCAATTTCGATGGTTTTAAAGGTTTCGGTTAAATAAACGTCCTCCCGAATGGTTAAGCCGTTTACTGAGATTTTAACTCGGTCCCCGTCTACCGCGGCATAGTCTTTAAAACGGACTTTAATGGTTTCGGATTTTGTACGGTGGTCCCCAAAGGATTGGTCACGTTTAAAGGCATTACTATCTCCTTCGTTATTTTTATTAATAACAATTTCGCGTTGGATTTGGTAAGGGGCTTGAAATTTTTCTTCGTTATTAAACTTGTTTTCTTGCTTTTGACCAATAACATACCCTTGTGTGGGTTTCTCGATTTTATAAGGTGTGTTGGTTGTGATGGGTTTAAATTCGATTGGATTGAAAGGGGAATTGGTTTTAGTTTCCTCTTGTCTTACAGCTGGTGCCTTGTTGGCGTTAACTTCGCGCTCCATAGCCTTTGGTATTACTACGCTGGTTGGTTTTCGGTCGTTTTGAGCGAAAAGGTTAATAGAGGTTAAAAGGGCAAAACTAAAAAGGAGCACTTTCATTTTAGTAGGAATTTAAGATTTATTCAAATATAGTATATCAAATTTTATTCCA
>CAVBJB010000164.1:0-5072 GCA_963595625.1 Lachnospiraceae bacterium
CTATTTTACTTTCTAAAAAACATTGTATATAAATGTTTTCTAACCCACTCAATCGATTGGGTTTTGTTTTTTTAAAGCATTAGAAAACACCTTTCTAGTTTTGCAATCTCTGATATTAGGTATCAATTAGATTATAAAGTATTTGTTTTTATTTTCTTCAAAAGTTCGAGTACTTGGATGCGTTCAAAGCTTCTTTTGTCAAAAGAAGACTGGCTAGTTGCTCCTACCCGATGGCGCGAATTTAAAGTTCTAATCCGTGCCTTAAATAAAAAATAAAAGCTGAGCTTAAAGTCAAGTATTAGTACTATAAAAACGCCCAGTTAGAACTTAGTGTTTTGCATTTTAAACTAGTTTGTATTTACAAGATGGTACTGATAATAATCAATAAAAAATGTAATTCATTTATCAAACTAAAATATAACAAGAATACTTTTGTAAGAAAATTTAGAAATTCGTCAAATTTATTTAAATTTAAAACATAATTTAAATAACGTACGGATATAAAATCCGCGCGATCGGGTAATTTTGAGTACATTTACAACTATACAGACCATTTAGGTAATGTACGTGTATCCTATAAATACGACGAAACAGCTACACAAACCAATAACATAGCTATTCTAGACGCCAACAACTACTACCCTTTTGGTTTAAAACATAAAGGCTACGCAAGCCCTAACGAAAATCCAGAGTATAAATACAAATACAACGGTAAGGAGTATCAAGATGAGTTAGGAATTAATTTTTACGATTACGGGGGCGATGATGTATGACCCAGCCATTGGGAGAAGAAATAATATTGACCCATTAGCAGAAATGTCAAGAAGGTGGTCACCTTATAGTTATGCTTATAACAGACCTTTACGCTTTATTGATCCTGATGGTATGCTTGCACAATCCGTTATTGATGACCTTTGGAATAAATCTGGTAGCGGTGAAACCAAATGGACAAATAATAATGGTACTTTCACTAATGGCAACGGAGATACTGTTGATGCTACAGAAGAGAATGATGATGGTGGTGGAGACAATAAAGGTAAAAACTTTCTGGAGGACAATACAATGGTAAAAAATCAGGAGATATAACAAATAAACAAGATTTTAACGGCTTTACATTAGATGTTAGAGAGGTGACTAATTTATCTCATGAAGAAGCTTTTGATTTATTTGAAAATGTTTTTAAAGAAAGACAGACCATGTTTGATGATATGATGGAATGGATTGATAAGTCAGGTTATATCTTAGCAGCAGATGTAAAAACATTACTAGAGGAATTAAAAAAAAGAAATCCACTAAGATTAAGTGCTGCTGCCATGATGGAATATGCGAAATGGAAAACTAGTAAAGTATCAAGCCAAAACGAAGGTATTTTCAAAGCTTATATTGGTTTACATGTTAAAGATCCTTCTCAAATGAAAGGTATTATTCAGATTTATGAAAGGTTCGGATTTAGTATATACGAAGATGTAACAGTTCATTATTACGATAGATCAACAGGTAAATATTTAGGAAAAGTAGATTAAATGAAAAAGTATAATACTTATAATATAGTTTTAGAGCTTTTATCCATAGTCTTGTCTATGATATTTGCTAAGTTCTTGAAGAATATAGATTTAATTTTTTTCTATAAATATATATTGCTTCTTGTGGTTTTGGGTATTTTAATTTTATTAAAAATAAAGTTAAATGATAGAATTATGAAAATATTGTTTTACTCAAACCTTTTAATAATAGTTGCTTATTATCTAGCAAATCTTATTTTGTTCTATTATTAAACTTGATATGATAACAACCAAAAAACCACTTCAAATTGAAGTGGTTTTTTTATAGTCAAAATGTATCTTAAAAGTTATAATTGTAAACCCGATGCCCGCTGGCGCGGATTTGTACCTTAAACCCAATGGCGAGGATTTTTAATCCGTGCCTTAAAATAACAACATAAGAGCTGGCTATAAAGTCAGCTCTCTTTGTTTTAAAATATAAAAAATTATACATTGGTAAAGGTTAAGTAATTATGCTAGAATGTAGAACCCTATGGCCCCAGCTGGCGCGAGCATGCTGCTCGTGGAATAGTAAATTACGAAGATTCGTAATACGTACCAAAAATAATAATATAGTAGCTTTCTATTATTTCAATTAGTAGTAGTATAAAAACGTCAGGCTAAATGCTTGGCGTTTTTTTTATCAATTGATTAGGATAAAACTTTTGTCGGTAACTGATCCTATCGGAGTTACCAACTAAAAGGATACCGACTCTATCCTTCACGCACTCCGCCTTAGTTTATAAAATGTACACCCGATGACGCGGATTTATAATCCTTGCCATAAATAAAAATTAAGAGCTGGCTATAAAATCAGCTTTTAGTAATTTAAAAACGCCAAGTTAAAGCTTGGCGTTTTGCTTTTAAACTAGTTTATATTTACAAGAATGTAATTCATTTATCAAACTAAAATATAACGAGAATACTTTTGTAAGAAAATTCAGAAATTCGTTAAATTTATTTAAATTTAAAACATAATTTAGTAACGCACGGATTTAAAATCCGCGCGATCGGGGCTTTAGGTGTAGTAGCTGTAGTGTCAGGAGGTGTTAGTATTTATAATGATGGGCTTAACATCTCAAATGGACTAGATACTTCAATGGCACTTTTAGCACTTTCTCCAACTGGTGTTGGTCAAGCAATATCAGGAAGCTATTTTTTATTAAACTCTGTTTCGCAATTAACCACTGGGAAAGACATAGGACAACATATTCAAGAACAAATAGATGAAGAATAGAAAAATATATTTTATAGATGTAGTTTATTATAATTGTTATACTTTTTATCGAAGATATGAAAAGGATTTGAATGAATTTTCAGGTCAAGCTTTAACAGCAGTATGTTTATCTTTAAATGTTGTTAGTATTTTAATTTTAATGCAAGAACTTTTTAAATTGTCTCTTTTTGAGAATAAATGGTATACATTATTCATTTCATTACCTGTTTTATTATTTACGGTTATTAGATATAATAAATATATTACCATATCAGAGATAGAAGATGCGTTATTTGAAAAAAATAAAGACCATATTAAAAGATTAAATTTTATTACGGGTATTTATGTAATTGCTTCAATATTTGGCTTTCTTCTTATGGTAATAATTTTAGGCGAACTTAATAATCCGCCACCATTTTGGGAAAATTGGTTTAACTAATATTATACGCCCAAAATATTTTTTTTAATAATACAGATGTTGTAAATTCATAAAAAAACCGAGCAATTGCTCGGTTTTTTTATGAATAAGCTTTTTTAGCTTTATAATCTCTCACAGTCATATCAATAAAATAGAAAAGTTTTTCTTTTACATCCTCGGGCAACTGTTGCACTTCTAAAATACGGTTTAGGGTGTTGGTGTCTAGTAATACATCTGTATTGCCAGTCAAATAGTCTAAAGAAACTTCGAGAAACTCCGCAAGTTTATTAGCGGTATCAATAGAAGGTAAAACCTCGTTACGCTCGTATCTACCCAACACATTTTTATGAATAACCGATCGCGCGGATTTATAATCCGTGACAAAATTACTTAACAAACAACCCTACAATTAAAATTTGTAGGGTTATCTGTTTAAAGTCTCTCTATATTTTTAGCAAATAAGTTTTAAACATTACTTTGGTAACCATCTTATCGATGGCACAAAATCGTAATCAGTGCCATAAACAAAAATTAAGAGCTGTCATAAAGTCTACTATTAGTACTATAAAAACGTCAAGTTAAAGCTTGGCGTTTTGCTTTTAAACTAGTTTGTATTTACAAGATAGTACTAACTATAATCGGTAAAAAAGAAATTTATCCTATTAAAGTAAGAAGAGAATACTTTTGTAAGAAAATTTTGAAATTCGTTAAATCTATGTAAATTTAAAACATAATTTAGTAACGCACGGATTTAAAATCCGCGCGATCGGGGTTTAATATCCGCGCGATGGGGATCTCCAGCAAAATCGAATGGTCTTTATAATAAAAGCTATTATTTGGATAGAAGAGATAATCAGAAAAAGAATTTAATAAAGACTTTTTTTCCATTAATAAGATGAGAATGAGAATAACAATAATAAATATGATTTTTTTTATATTGACGTCCTGTGGTTCTAATAATATAAAAAAAAGTAATTATCAAAATGGAGTTAAATGTATTTTTAATAATAAAATAGCTATTATTGATGACAAAATTAAATTGAATACAGAAGGGCTGTTTGTTGCCATATTTGAATTTAATACTTCCGATTCATTATCAATAAAATCATTTGAAATTCGACAAATATATCTTAAGGTCAATAACAAAAAATTAGCTTCGACTGATATAGAGTTTATCTTTATAAAAAATAAATTAACTCCAATTCTTGATAAAATAAAATGTGAAATGTGTAAGACTTGTGATGACAAAATTTATAATAATCGTATATTATTTAATGTACCTTTTACTATTAATAAGCCGGACCACTATGATTCCAATAAATAACATAAATCTATATAAAAAACCACGATGGCGCGGATTTATAATCCGTGTCAAAATATTTAGCAATCAAGCCCTACATGGTGCTTGTTATTATATAGACAGTGTTTAAAATAAAAAGTATCGATAGAAATTTCGCCCAATCGCGAGGATTTGTAATCCGTGCCTTAAATAAGAATAAGAGCCAGCTATTAAAGTCAACTATTACTTAAAATTTAAAATAGATTGTATTTACTTTTTACACAAAAAGTTCAGCTCGGTTTGTAAGTTTTCTTGAGCCGTTTTTTCATAATTATCAATAAAATAGGGTGTTTTAAAAACACTCGGTTGGTTTAAAAAATGCTGTAACACTTTTTTTCGGCCTGGGTTATATAAAAAATTAGGATAAATACCATATTCCTTTCGTATATTTTTAGCATAGCAATTGTAAACCACAGCCAATTTTCCTAAAACATGTAAATCAGCATCCAACAAATAATTAGTAGCTAGGTCTTGAGATAATTTATGATACTTGGTTGCCAAAATTAAATCCGCAACTATTTTTATTTCGGCATCAGTTGCCCCTATTTGTTCTAAAAC
>CAVBJB010000165.1:0-4993 GCA_963595625.1 Lachnospiraceae bacterium
ATATATAAAAGGATATAAAGCAAAAGGTTCATGGAATCTTTATTAATTCCTAAAAAATTCAAAATAGGTTTTGCTATTAAAGAAGAGGTAGTACCAGTTACCGCAAAAACGATTAATATAATAGCAAGTTGTGTATTAGATTTTAAACCCCAACGTTCTTTAAGCTTTTTCATAATTTATAATGATTCTATACAAATGTACTGTTTTATGGTCTAGCAACAAAACTTCCTAACTTAATTTTATTGGTAGTCTGGAAATATACAAGATAGTTATACAATAAATAATTAACCTCGTACCCGTAATCAATTCCAGATTGATAATCTATTGTGGATTGATAAAAATCACTTCTGCGGCCGCTATAAAAATTCATATTCCAAGCATTTACCCAATCTAAATTACGAGCTTCTAAATATGCCTGACTGTAATACCCTCGAGGCTTACCATAGGATGCCAACCACGAGTTAAATCCAGCATCTATAATAACGACTTCGTATTCTAGCTCATCGTTTGCAATACGAATAGTATCATTTTTTGGATTAGATATAATTGAGGTGTTTTTCGCAATATCCTTGGAAGAGTTGCATGCAAATAACAAAATTAAACTGATGGCTGTACCTATGATATACTTCATAACTCAAATTTAAGTCTCATAAATTTACAAATTAAAATTCTGGAGTGTGTTAATTACATACAAAAAATCGGGAGAAATTTCTCCCGATTTCGATTATTTTAATAAAGCTTCAATTTGTGCAGCTAATTCTGTACCAATTCTATCCTGAGCTTCAAGTGTTGCAGCTCCAATATGTGGTGTTAAAGAGATTTGTGAGTGCATTAAAACTTGCATTTGTGGTGTAGGTTCGTTATCAAAAACATCTAAACCAGCAAAAGATAATTTTCCGCTGTTTAACGCATTAATTAACTCAACTTCATTTACAACTCCACCTCTAGCACAATTCACTAATCCAGAACCTTGTTTCATCATTTCAAACTGTTCTGCACCCATTAAGTAACCGTTTTGTGCAGGTACGTGTAGAGTAACAAAATCAGCTTGTTTTAAAACGTCCTCAAAAGCTATTGTTTTGATAGTAAAATCTACCGTTTGACCGTCAAAAAAGTCTAATTCAATTTTTGCTTCTTCAATAAATTTATCTGTAGCAATAACCTTCATACCTAAACCTAAAGCCACTTTAGCTACAGCTTGACCAATACGACCAAAACCTACTATACCAATAGTACGTCCGCGTAACTCAATTCCGTTTGCGTAAGCTTTTTTAAGACCATTAAAGTTTGTATCTCCCTCTAATGGCATGTTACGGTTAGAATCGTGTAAAAAACGTACGCCTGCAAAAATGTGAGCAAATACTAATTCGGCTACAGATGCTGAAGAAGACGCTGGTGTATTAATTACATGAATTCCTTTTGATTTTGCATATTCTACATCAATATTATCCATACCTACACCCCCACGACCTATTAATTTAAGGTTGGGACAAGCGTCAATAATATCTTGTTTAATTTTTGTAGCGCTACGTACTAAAACGGCATCTATATTGTTCTCATTAATAAAGTTAGCTACTTGCTCTTGAGCTACTTTTGTTGTGATTACTTCAAATCCTGCTTTTTCTAAAGCGTCTATTCCGCTTTTAGAAATTCCATCATTTGCTAAAACTTTCATCTATATTCTTGTTTTATGCTTTTCTTTCTAATTCTTTCATTACGTCTACTAATACTTGTACCGATTCTATTGGTAAAGCATTATACATGGATGCGCGGTATCCGCCAACCGAGCGGTGCCCATTTAATCCAGATACACCAGCATCTTTCCACATTGCATTAAACATTTCTTTATGTGCTTCTTCATTTTCTAGTAAAAATGTAGCATTCATATTCGATCTGTCTTCAACTGCTGCCGTTCCTTTAAATAATGGGTTTCTATCAATTTCAGAGTATAATAAATCTGCTTTTGCTTGGTTTTTACCTTCAATTGCAGCCACACCACCTAAATTTTTTAACCATTGTAAAGTTAATAAAGATGTATATACGGCAGATACTGCTGGAGTATTATACATACTTTCTTTTGCAATGTGTACGGCGTAGTCTAAAATTGCAGGAATTGCACGTCCTGTTTTTCCTAGTAACTCCTCTTTTATAACAACTAGCGTAGTCCCCGCAGGTCCCATGTTTTTTTGAGCTCCTGCATAAATTACATCGAATTTAGAAAAATCTAAAACTCTAGAAAAAATATCCGAACTCATATCGCAAATTAAAGGTACTGGGCTGTCCACAAAGTTTTTAATTTGTGTACCGTATATGGTATTGTTACTTGTGCAGTGAAAATAATCTGCATCTGTTGGTATTACAATATCCTTAGGAATATAAGTGTATCCATCTGCTTTAGATGAACCTACAATAACAGTTTCTCCAAACGCTTTAGCCTCTTTTGCTGCGTTATGAGCCCAAGTTCCTGTATCTAAATAAGCAGCTTTACCATTTGTTTTTAAAAAGTTGTACGGAATACGTAAAAACTCCATACTTGCTCCCCCTTGTAAAAATAGAGCTTGATATCCTTTTCCTGTTAATCCTAATAGATCCAAAGCTAACGCTCTAGCTTCCTCCATAACCGCAACAAAATCTTTACTGCGGTGAGAAATTTCTAATATAGATAATCCAGAATTATTAAAATTTAAAACAGCCTCTGCAGTTTTAGTAAATACTTCTTGTGGTAAAATGCAAGGTCCTGCACTAAAATTATGAACTTTCATCCTAAAATATGTTGTGTGTAAGTAGTGTATTATTTTTTAAAAACTTCTATAGTTTCTGTGCTTTCTACTAAGTCTGTAAACTTACCTTCGTAACGTGTAGCACGCACAATATGATTGTCGATCCAGTGGTAATTTCCACCTCTTGGTTTACCCATTAAAATACTGTGGTATTTAAAACCATGTTTATCCAACCATTTTTGTGTAACCTCACGGTGCGCCTCAGTTCTAGAAGTAAAAAAACAAATTTGATGTCCTTGATCGTACCATTTATTCACCGTCTCTAATGCATCCGGAAAAGGTAAACACGTTTCCATACGTTCGGGTTGTTCGTTAGGAATATCATCGGTAATAGTGCCGTCAATATCTATTAAATAGTTCTTAATTCCGTCTTTTAAAACTGGGCTTTCGTCGTTTTTAAATTCTAATTCCATTATTATCTAAGTTGTGTTGTGTGCAACAAATTTCTTAAATAAAATAGAAAATACAGCTATTAATAATGTAATTTTTGAACTAAATTTTTAGTAAAAAATCAATAGTATCTACATTATCTGCATAATCCCATAAATTAGGTTTTTGTGTTTCTCCAAACTTAACATGGTTTTTTTGCAAACTATTAGATACAACGCACTGAATTTTTTCATTATCTGTATTTATTCTAGCAAAAACATCCTCTAAATTTGCATAATATTCATAAAAAACAGATGATATAGGCGAGCCATAGCTTTCATCCTCCTTAAGGGTTAAAAACTCGTTGTCTAAAATTTTAAACATACTCATTAAAAATACCGCTTTGTTATAATCGTAGTTGTTCGCGTATTTTTCGTAAAAAATAACATCTTTATACGTGTACATAGCCTCAAAAAACAATGTAAAATCGTAGCCTTGAGGTACAAAAAGTTTAGAAACGTTGCGGCAACCTAACCCATAGTATCTAAAAATATCTTCTCCTAATGCAATTAAATCCTCTTTACTTTCTTGCCCCGTTAAAATGGCAACTGAGTTTCGGTTTTTTCTAATAATATTAGGCACTTTACTAAAGTAAAAATCAAAATAGCGTGCTGTATTGTTACTACCCGTAGCAATAACAGCATCAAAACCTTCTAATTTTGTTTTAGTAAATTCAATAAAACGAGCCAAGTCCGGATTAACCTTAATTAAATAAGACGCTAAGTAAGGCAATAAATTTTGGTCGTTGCTCGAGAGTTTAATTAACGCTTTATGTCCGGTAACCAAAACCGATAAAAAGTCATGAAAACCAACTAAAGGGATATTTCCTGCTAAAATTAAAGCAACCGTTTTAGTTTGCGTATGATCCGGATTAAAATTATACCCCGCTAACCAACGCTCTAAATTCTCTGCCGTTAAAGCATTTGCCCACGAATCAATTGCAAAATAAACCTGCTCCGGCGTAAACCAACCGTTTAACGATTGCGCCCCATGAATCAAATTTAAAAATCCGTCATAAAACTCCTCATTATATAACACATCCGCATTTTTTGTCCCTCCTTCTTGCTTAAATTGACCTAAAAATCGGCCTAATTCTATAAAAGATTGTATTTTATTGTTGTTTATCATGGTCCTGAACTTGTGTATAAATTGAATTGATTGTATTTTTGTACAAATTTATAAATAAAATAGCTATGGCAATCATTATTACTGATGAATGTATTAACTGTGGTGCTTGCGAACCGGAATGTCCAAACACTGCCATTTATGAAGGAGCTGACGACTGGAGATATAAAGACGGAACGGCATTAACGGGTTCTATTGTTTTACCTGACGGATCTGTGGTAGATGCCGAAGCGCCTCAAACCCCAATTTCTGACGATTATTATTACATTGTTCCAGGAAAATGTACCGAGTGTAAAGGATTCCACGAGGAGCCACAATGTGCTGCCGTATGTCCTGTGGACTGTTGCGTACCGGATGACAACCATGTAGAGTCGGAAGAGACACTTTTAGCACGTCAATCATTTTTACATAACGAATAATATATCCACCATCTAACCCATACGTTAGGTGGTTTTTTTTTGGGCGTTTCCCTCACAAAACTCCTAGCGTCGTTTTTTACGGGTCGCGCTTTTTGCTCTATCTTTTTATTTTTACTCCAAACAAAAAGTATAAATCTCACTTTATTTTAAAATAAGAGTCATAAAAAAAATAAAAAGGATGCCGCTACAATCGCTAACGCAAGCTTATAGATAGGCGCAGCGCGTTAGGGACCGTAATGG
>CAVBJB010000166.1:0-4960 GCA_963595625.1 Lachnospiraceae bacterium
TTATCTTTTGCTCCACTACGTTACACAAAAGGATGCCGCTCCCATCGCTAACGCAGAAACTCCTATAAACAGTAATTGGTTTCTTACTTTTTAGGTCATATCTTGCAAAAAAACTTTTATAAATGAAATATATTTACAAATCACTACTACTTTTAACGATTATAAGCTCGCTTTTTGTAAGCTGTACATTTTTTAAAACAAAAAAAGACATTATAGGAAAATGGAATCTAAGAATATATTCCACCCAAAACGACTACAATCAAAATGGTGAAATTTTAAAGAATGTTAATAATTATAATGAGTTTTATTTAGCAGATTATTTAGTTTTAAATGAAGATCTTACCTTACAAAGCTATAGTACAAAAAATACCCCTAGTTATCAAACCGGAAATTATTTACTATCCGAAAAGAATAAAACATTAGAATTAGTATTTAAAGAATCTAAAACAACTAAAAAATACGATGTTCTTGAGTTGGACGAGAAACATTTAATTATACGAGAATTAAAAAGCTTAGGTTTAAAAAATTTCCCAACAGATACTAAAGAAAATACGATCATTTACCTAGATCGTGATTCTAAAACTTTAGAATCTGAATATAATTATACGTTACCTCAACATAATACGTGGCGTACTAGAAAAACCCAAACAGATGAAGAAATTAAACAAAAAACAGTAGATATTTTAGCGTACTATAAATTTACCCAGCTTCATGCTAAAAATGTATTTTACACTTACTATAACGAATATTCGAATCCCACCCCTATACGTTTTTATAAAACAGGACCTGCATTTAAAAAAGAAAAAAATTGCAGTCTATTATACGAGGCTTTTCAGCACGATACAATACAATTTACAAAATCCTATGATTTAATGGAAAGAGGTTTTAGAAGAACAAAGTTTAGACAAATAAAATCGAAAGGTATAGATTTTAATATTGAAGCTTTAGACAGCATTATGTACCATATTAAACAATTATAAAAAAAGGACCCCAAAGGGTTCCTTTTTTTATAATTGCTTGATATCTTTAAGTTCTAGAATTGTAATTTTTGGAAATGTTTTTAAAATACAGCTGGTCATAGCTTTTGCTAAATCGTTTACGTGTATAGGTTGGTAATTTTTTAATAGTCCAAGTTTATTAAATACTTGCACAATTTTTACAAAAACTTTTTCGCCCAATCTATCTGTGTTGGGTCTAATTAAACCTGCCGGTCTAAAAATTAGTAATTCAGGGAAATTACATGTAATTAACGCATGCTCTAAACTTCCTTTTAATTTAGAATAAAATAGTTTTGAGTTTAGATTGGCACCTGAAGAAGATAATAACATAAATTTTGGTACATTATTTTCTTTACAAAGTTTTGCAAATTCTAACGGATAATCGTAATCTATAACCCATTGGGCAGCTTTAGTTCCTGCGTCTTTTAATGTGGTTCCTAAACAAGATATGGCTACATCTCCCACAAGTAAATGGGCATATGCTTTTAAGTTATTAAAATCTACAACTTGTTCGTGCAACTTAGGATTTGGCAAAAACGACGGCTTCCGCACTAAGGCAACAACCTCTCTAACTTCTACTTTTTGTACTAATTGGTTTATTATTTGTTTACCTGTGGCTCCCGTGGCTCCTATAACTAAAATTTTCATTGCTAATATTTGTGGTTTGAATTTACTGCAATTGCGTTAGGGGTAGTAGCGGCATCCTTTGGTAAATGGTGTAGTTTACGAAACTATTTACCAAAGATATAGCGGATGACCCGACGCTACTTGTGTAAGCGTTTTTGCTAAAAAATGATTACACATGTAGCGTAACGCCCAAAATTAAATGGTTTTAATCATAACGTAATCGTCCATTACGTAGTTGTTCCCAATGGGGATCACTTCGGATTTTAGGATACTGTATCCTTGTTTTTTATAAAAATTTACAGCGTTGTTATGGATGTTAACGTTTAAGAAAACGGCATTTTGTGCCTGTAATTGTGCTTGGTTTTCTACAAATTGTATAAGTTTTTTACCTAATCCATTTTTATGTTGGGTGGTGTCTACATATAGTTTATGCAATTTGGTTTGCTGAACTGAATTAGCGTTTATTTGGTAGGACGCAAAACCTAAAGGTTGTTGGTCTTGATACAGGATGACAAATTGATGGTTTTGTTGGATGCAGTTTTCAAGATTTTCAATGCTATAAAAATTGTCTAACATATAGGTAATTTGACCTGTTGTAAGAATATTGGCGTAGCAAATGGGCCATATTTTATAAGCTAAATCTTTGATTAGATTAAGGTGCTGGTTTGTTATTTTTTGAATGGTGTACATAGTTATAAAAAAAAGCAACCTAAATATAAAATTCAGGCTGCTTTAAACAAAATAATTAAAGATATATTATTTGCGCATTTTACGTTGACGCGCTTGCAATGTATTTTTCATTAGCATGGCAATTGTCATTGGGCCAACTCCTCCTGGAACAGGCGTAATCCATGATGCCTTTTCTTTTACGTTGTTAAAATCTACGTCTCCTTTTATAACGTAGCCTTTAGGGTTTGTAGTATCGGGTACACGTGTAATACCTACGTCTACAATTACGGCACCTTGTTTTACCATTTCGGCTTTTAGAAATTCTGGAACTCCTAAGGCTGTGATAATAATGTCTGCTTGTTGACAAAGCTCTGTAAGATTGTGCGTGTGTGAATGTGCTAAAGTAACGGTTGCATTACCTGCCATACCTTTTTGAGACATTAAAATACTCATAGGACGACCTACGATATTAGAACGGCCAATAACGACTACATGTTTCCCTTTTGTGTCTATTTGGTTACGCTCTAAAAGTTGTAGAATTCCGTAAGGTGTTGCTGGGATAAAAGCTTCTAACTCTAAAGCCATACGACCAAAATTTGTAGGGTGAAAACCGTCTACATCTTTATCTGGATCGATAGCCATTAGGATTTTTTGCTCGTTTATGTGTTTGGGTAACGGTAATTGAACAATGAATCCGTCGATTACTGGATTGGTGTTTAATTCGTTAATTTTATTTAGTAATTCGTCCTCGGTAATTGTTTCTGGAAGTTCGATTAAAGTAGACTCAAATCCTATTTTTTGGCAGGTTTTTACTTTAGAACCTACATAAGTTAAACTGGCGCCGTTGCTCCCAACTAATACGGCAGCTAAGTGTGGTACTTTTTGGCCGTTTTGTACAAGTTGTTGAACCTCTTGTGCGATTTCTTCTTTAATTTGTTCCGAAACTTTTTTTCCGTCTAGTAATTGCATGTTGTTAGTTGTTGTTGTGTTGTTGCTATTTTGGTAGTTTATATTAAAAAGTAAAGACGCGTTTGCACGCGTCTTTATATTATTTCATCATACCTTTCATTCCGCCCATCATGCGCATAAGGTTTTTACCTCCTGCTCCTTGCATCATTTTCATCATTTTGCTCATTTGGTCGAATTGCTTAAGCAATTGATTAACTTGCTGAATGTTAGTTCCTGATCCTTTAGCGATACGTGTTTTACGTTTTACATCGATTAACGATGGCGTTTTACGCTCGTCTGGAGTCATAGAGAAAATAATAGCTTCGATGTGTTTGAAAGCGTCGTCCTCGATTTCTACGTCTTTTAAGGCTTTAGAAGCACCTGGGATCATCCCTACTAAGTCCTTCATGTTACCCATTTTTTTAACTTGCTGAATTTGTGTTAAGAAGTCATCAAAACCAAACTCGTTTTTAGCAATCTTCTTTTGAAGTTTACGTGCTTCTTCCTCGTCGTACTGCTCTTGTGCACGTTCTACTAACGACACAACGTCTCCCATACCTAAAATACGGTCGGCCATACGGTTTGGATAGAAAACATCGATTGCTTCCATCTTTTCTCCGGTACCAATAAATTTAATTGGTTTATTAACTACAGATTTAATAGTAATGGCAGCTCCACCACGAGTATCTCCATCTAATTTAGTTAATATAACCCCGTCAAAATTTAAACGATCGTTAAAAGCTTTAGCTGTATTTACAGCATCTTGCCCTGTCATAGCATCTACAACAAATAACGTTTCGTTAGGTGTAATTGCTTTATGAACGTTTGCAATTTCGTTCATCATTTCCTCGTCTATAGCTAAACGACCTGCCGTATCTACAATTACCACATTAAACCCATTAGATTTAGCGTGTTGAATTGCATTTTGAGCAATAGAAACTGCATTTTTGTTTTCTGGCTCTGAGTAAACCTCAACCCCAATTTGTTCTCCAACTACGTGAAGCTGATTAATAGCGGCAGGACGATAAATGTCACAAGCTACTAATAATACTTTTTTATTTTTTTTAGTTGTAAGGAAGTTGGCTAACTTACCAGAAAAGGTAGTTTTACCAGAACCTTGTAAACCTGACATTAAAATTACTGATGGATTACCTGATAAGTTTACACCAACAGCATCTCCACCCATAAGTTCAGTTAACTCGTCTTTAACGATTTTAACCATTAACTGACCCGGTTGTAATGTTGTTAATACATCTTGCCCAATTGCTTTTTCTTTTACTCTAGATGTAAAGTCTTTAGCAATTTTAAAGTTAACGTCAGCATCTAATAATGCTCTACGTACTTCTTTTAAAGTATCCGCAACGTTTACTTCTGTAATTTTTCCGTGCCCTTTTAATATATGAAAGGCCTTATCAAGTTTATCGCTTAAATTATCAAACATAATTTTGTATATCGAATTTTAGAAATGCAAATTTAATAAATTGATTGATAGTATAAAATAAAATTACTATATATAAAAAAAAGTGTTGCAACAAAGGCAACACTTTTTCATATTTAAAAGATAGAAAATTATTTTTTAGAGCAACAAGCTCCCTCTTTTTTTTCACCTTTAGAGTCTTTCGCGTCCTTATCGCACGATTTAGAATCTTTTTTAGATGAACAACATGATTTTTCTTTTTTAGTCTCTTTTTTTGTTTCTTGAGCAACAACTGCTGTAG